>NZ_RCNZ01000033.1:0-93592 GCF_004307525.1 Pseudomonas sp. Sample_21
GTCAATTCGCCCAGCGGCACGACACCCATTCCGGTCTCGTTGCTGACAAAAATGATTTCACCCGGCAACGACGCCAGGCAGTCGAGCAAGGCTTCACGCTCGGCGGCGAGACGTTCGGCGTCGTCGAGCATCAGCAGATTGGTCAGCCACAGGGTCAGGCAATCGACCAGCAGGCAGCGCTCGGCGCCAGCGGATTCGCGCAGTACGCGGGCCAGTTCCAGTGGTTCTTCGATCAACGCCCATTCGACCGGGCGACGTGCGCGATGATGGGCGACGCGTTGATTCATTTCGCCGTCGAGCGGTTGGCTGGTGGCGATGTAGGTGACCGCCAGATGGCTGTCGCTGGCGAGTTTTTCCGCCAGACGACTTTTGCCGGAGCGGGCGCCGCCGAGGATCAGTTGGAGCATGGGTTCATCCAAAAATGTGTGGTAAGGCAACCGGCCCCTTCGCGAGCAGGCTCGCTCCCACCGTTGATCGCAGTTCCCTGTGGGAGCGAGCCTGCTCGCGAAGAGGCCAGCCAGGACAACTCAAATCCCGCAGAGCTGACGCAACAGCCCGGTATCCAGATGCTTCTCCACCAGATCCGCCAGCCGCTCGATGTCGCGTTCGCGCAAGCCGTGGTAATCGACTTCCTGCACATCACTCAACCCGGCCCAGCGCAACAACGCCGCGCTCGCCTCGGGGGATTCGAACAAGCCATGCAGATAGGTGCCGAACACCTGGCCATCGGCACTTTGCGCACCATCGCAACGACCGTCGTCCAGATGCACCGCCGGGGTTTCCAGCCCCGGCCCGCTGGTTACGCCAGCATGAATTTCGTAACCGCTGACTGCGGCGTTTTCCAGTGCCAGCCGCCCGCGCACGTTGCGCAGTTGCTTTTCGGCTTCGAGCTGGGTTTCGAACGCCAGCAGACCCAGACCGGCGCTCGAGCCGGCAGCACCCTCGAGCCCAAGCGGATCGTGCACCTGCTCGCCGAGCATCTGCAGACCGCCGCAAATCCCCAGCACCTTGCCGCCGTAGCGCAGATGCCGATTGATTGCCGCGTCCCAGCCGTTGGCGCGCAGATAAGCCAGATCACTGCGCACGCTTTTCGAGCCCGGCAGGATGATCAGGTCGGCGGCGGGAATTGCCTGGCCCGGGCCGACGAATTGCAGATCCACCTGCGGGTGCAGACGCAGCGGGTCGAAATCGGTGTGATTGCTGATGCGCGGCAGCACCGGCACCACCACCTTCAACACCTGCTCGGCCTTGTCGGTCTGGCGTTGGTCGATGCCGTCCTCGGCCTCGAGGTGCAGGTCCATCACGTAGGGCAACACGCCGACCACCGATTTGCCGGTGCGTTGTTCCAGCCAGTCGAGGCCCGGTTGCAGCAAGGCGATATCGCCGCGAAAGCGGTTGATGATGAAGCCTTTGACCCGCGCCTGTTCACTCGGCGAAAGCAATTCCAGGGTGCCGACCAAATGCGCAAACACGCCGCCGCGATTGATGTCGGCGATCAGCAAAACCGGGCAATCCACCGCTTCGGCAAAGCCCATGTTGGCAATGTCGCCGGCGCGCAGATTGATCTCCGCCGGCGAACCGGCGCCTTCGACCATTACCAGCGGATACGCAGCGCTGAGTCGCTCGTGCGAGGCGAGCACCGCTTGCATCGCGATGGCCTTGTAATCGTGATAGGCGACGGCGTTCATCGTCGTCACCGCGCGGCCATGAATGATCACCTGCGCGCCGGTGTCGCTGTTGGGCTTGAGCAGCACCGGGTTCATGTCGGTGTGGGGTTCGAGAAAGGCCGCTTGCGCCTGCACTGCCTGCGCGCGGCCGATCTCGCCGCCGTCAGCGGTGACTGCGCTGTTGAGCGCCATGTTCTGCGGCTTGAACGGCACCACCGCCACACCCTGGCGGGTGGCCCAGCGGCACAACGCCGTCACCAAAGTGCTTTTGCCGGCATCGGACGTAGTGCCTTGCACCATCAGAGTGGTCATGGATGGTCCTTGGTGAAAGCTTGCAAAGCCTGTTCGAGACGCAGCGCTTGCGCGGCATCCGCTGGCAGGCCGAAACGCACGCTGCTGTTGTGGCTGAACAGGCGCAGGAGGATGCCGCGCCGGGCGAGGAATTCGTGCAGCGCTTCGGCGTGCTCGGTGATCAGCCACTGAAACAGCGCGCAGCCACCCTGCGGTGCAAAACCGCAACGGGTCAGCAGCGCCGCCAACCGTTCACTCGCTTCATCGCTGCGAATCCGCTGACGGGTGTGACCCTCGGTGTCTTGCAGGCACGCCGTACCGAGCACCCGCGTCGGCCCGCTCACCGCCCACGGCCCGACCTGTTCGGCGAGCAGTTTGAGCAACTTGCGCTCGGCCAGAACGAAACCGAGGCGCACCCCGGCCAGACCGAAAAACTTGCCGAACGAACGCAACACCACCAGCCCGACCTGATGCGCATAGGGCGCCAGGCTCAGTTGCGGCGTGTTGTCCATGAACGCTTCGTCGACCACCAGCCAGCCGCCACGTTGCGCCAGCCGCGCATGCCAGTCGAGCAGGCGCGCCGGGGTCAGGCTGAGGCCGGTCGGATTGTTCGGATTGACCACCACCAGCACATCAAGACTGTCGAGAAAGAACTCGACTTCCTGCTCGAGCACTTCACGGACAATGTAACCGCTGCGCCTCCAGGCTTCGGCATGCTCGGCATAGCACGGCGACAACACGCCGACCTTGCCGGCCCGGCGCAGACGCGGCAGCAACTGGATGGCCATTTGCGAGCCGGCGACCGGCAGCACCTGCGCGGCGCCGTAATAATCGCAGGCGGCCTGTTCCAGACCGTCATCGGTTTCCGGCAAGCGCGCCCAGGCGCGTAGCGGGATCTCCGGGATCGGGAACGGCCACGGCGCGAGGCCGCTGGACAGGTCGAGCCAGTCGGCTTCGGCAATCCCGTAATCGAGTGCAGCCTTGCGCAACCGGCCACCGTGCTCAAGCATAAAATTCCGCCCCCAGGCAAAGCATCAGCAGCCACAACCATACGCCGCGCTGAACCAATTGCCAGCCACGGTCGATGGAATCGGCATCGGCCGGCGCACCTTCGCCCAGTTGCGGGCGCTCATGCAGTTCGCCGTGATAGATCGCCGGGCCACCCAACTCGACGCCCAGCGCACCGGCACCAGCCGCCATCACCGGGCCGGCGTTGGGGCTGTCCCACTGCGGCGCCTGGGTGCGCCAGCATTTGAGCGCGAGGCGGGTTTTGCCGAGCAGCGCGTAGGTCAATGCCACCAGACGCGCAGGAATGTAGTTCAACACGTCGTCGATTTTCGCCGCCGCCCAGCCGAAACGCTCGAAGCGTTCGTTGCGATAACCCCACATCGCATCGAGGGTATTGCTCAAGCGATACAGGACCACGCCCGGCGCGCCGGCAACGACAAACCAGAACAGCGCAGCGAACACCGCATCGCTGCCGTTCTCCAATACCGACTCGGTGGCGGCGCGGGCCACGGCGTTGCTGTCCAGTTCATTGGTCTGGCGGCTGACCAGATAACCGACGCGCTTGCGTGCCTCGTCCAGATCATCGGCGCGTAACGCAGCCGCGACCGGCGCGACATGCTCGCCGAGGCTGCGCATGCCGAGGGCGCAATACAGCGCCAGAATCTCGACAATCCAGCCGACATAGGGCGCCCAGGAAAATGCCGTGGCGAGCAAGGTCAGCGGCAGTACCGCGATAACCCACGCGGTCACGCCATGGCTGCGCCAGCCTCGACCGCCGGCGTTGAAGCGTTGCTCGATGCGCGCGGCAAAATTGCCGAACGCCACCAGCGGATGCCAGCGTTTCGGTTCACCGAGCAGCGCATCCAGCGCTACCGCGGCGACACTCAGCAACGCCACACTCATTGACTCACTCCCCAGTAATTTTCGTACAGCAACTCGTTCAGCGGCCGCGCCTGCGCCCAGCCTTCAAGTACCAGCATCGGTGCCGGATAGAATTCCTTGACCGGGCCCAGACACAACACCGCCAGCGGCTTGGCACCGGCCGGCAACTTGAGCAAATCCGCCAACGCTTGCGGCTCGAACAGCGAGACCCAGCCCATGCCCAAGCCTTCAGCGCGGGAGGCCAGCCACAGATTCTGGATCGCGCAGGACAACGAGGCCATGTCCATTTCCGGCAACGTGCGCCGACCGAAGATGTGTTTTTCGCGATCGTCCATCAGCGCCGCGACCAGCACCTCAGCGCAGTCGTTGATGCCTTCGACCTTGAGCTGCATGAACTCATCGCTGCGCTCGCCAAGGGCTTCGGCGGTGCGGATGCGCTCTTCTTCCACCAGATCGCGGATCTGCCCGCGCAGAGCGCGATCGCTGATGCGGATGAAGCGCCACGGCTGCATCAGGCCGACGCTCGGCGCTTGATGAGCGGCTTCGAGCAGACGACGCAGCAGCTGCGGTTCGACGCTGCCGCCGGTGAAGTGGCGCATGTCGCGGCGTTCGGCGATGGCCTTGTAGACCGCCGCGCGTTCGGCTTCGGAGAATGTGTTGTCGGTCATGGCCCTTTCGCGAGCAGGCTCGCTCCCGCAGGGTTCAGGTCATCCATTGTGGGAGCGAGCTTGCTCGCGAAGCCGGCCTCACTGTCTGGCGCAAACAATGACGCAATCGCAGTCGGATTCGATGGGAAATAAAAGTGCACGTACGACGCCGTCATCCGTCCCTCGCGATAAACCGCCTCAGCGCCGCGCCCGCCATTGGGACTCAGCCCACGGGCAATAGGCGTCAGCTCGGTGGTGGTCAGCGAATGATGATAGGTATGCCCACGCAACTCCCCTTCCGGCAGCTCAACCGCCTGCAACGCCAGCGCCGCCAGACGCTTCTGCATCACCGCCTCGCCCTTGAGCAAACCGACCAGCTCAGCACGGGTGCCTTCCACGTCGGTCAGCGAATCAAGCAGGTAAAGCATGCCGCCACATTCGGCGAGCAACGGCTTGCCCGCCGCGTGGTGCGCGCGGATTGCTGCAAGCATCGAGGTGTTCTGCGCCAGCGCGACGTGATGCAACTCTGGATAGCCGCCCGGCAGATACAGGCTGTCCGCCTCGGGCAATTGCGTGTCGCGGATCGGCGAGAAAAATTGCAGCTCGGCGCCCATCGCCCGCAGCAGATCGAGGCTGGCGCCATAGGTGAAGGCAAAGGCTTCATCGCGGGCGACGGCGATGCGCACACCATTCAATAAAGGCTCGGCGGCGATGAGGTCAGGCGCGGCGAATTCAACCGCCGGTGGCAGCGCGACTTGGCAACTGCTGGCCAGCGCATCGGCAGCCGCGTCGAGACGCAGATCCAGATCATTCAATTCGCTGGCCTGGACCAGACCGAGGTGGCGGCTCGGCAATTCGATGCCGGTCTCGCGGGACAGCGCACCGTACCAGCGCAAACCTTCGGTGAGGCTGCCTTCGAGCAATTGCGCATGGCGCAGGGTGCCGACGCGGTTGGCCAGCACGCCAGCGAACGGCAAGTCCGGCTGATACTTCGCCAGGCCCAGCGCCAAGGCGCCAAAGGTCTGCGCCATGGCGGTGCCATCGATCACGCCGAGCACCGGCACACCGAAGTGGCGCGCCAGATCAGCGCTGGATGGCGTGCCGTCGAACAGGCCCATCACCCCTTCAATCAGAATCAGGTCGGCTTCGGCGGCGGCTTCCCACAACAGCCGGCGACTTTCCTGCTCGCCGACCATCCACATGTCCAGTTGATACACCGGCGCACCGCTGGCGCGCTCGAGGATCATCGGGTCGAGAAAGTCCGGGCCGCATTTGAACACGCGCACCTTGCGCCCCTGGTTGCGATGCAAACGGGCGAGTGCAGCGGTGACGGTGGTCTTGCCCTGACCGGAGGCCGGCGCGGCAATCAATACCGCCGGGCAGTGACGTGGTTGCTTCAAAGTTCGACGCCTTTCTGCGCTTTGATCCCGGCCTGGAAGGCGTGCTTGAGCATGCCCATCTCGGTGACCGTGTCGCCCATCTCGATCATTTCCGGCTTGGCGCCGCGACCGGTGACCACCACGTGCTGCATCGGCGGACGCGCCTGCAAATCGCTGAGCACCTGATCGAGATCGAGGTAGCCGTGCTTGAGGGCGATGTTCAATTCGTCGAGCACCACCAGACCGATCGAAGGGTCGCGCAACAATTCGCGCGAGACTTCCCAAGCGGCGGTCGCCGCGGCGATGTCGCGCTGACGATCCTGGGTTTCCCAGGTGAAGCCTTCGCCCATGACGTGGAAACGCACCTGCTCGGGGAAGCGGCGGAAAAACAATTCTTCGCCAGTGCTGTTGCGGCCCTTGATGAACTGCACCACGCCGCATTGCATGCCGTGGCCCATGGCGCGGGCGAGCATGCCGAATGCCGAGCTGCTCTTGCCTTTGCCGTTGCCGGTCAGCACCAGCACCAGGCCACATTCGTCGGGCGAGTTGGCGATGCGTTCGTCGATCACGGCTTTCTTGCGCTGCATGCGCGCCAGATGGCGTTCGTCACGCTCGGGGGAATCAGTCATGGGGGGAGCTCTCCGTTGAGGCTGGATAACGGCGGGCAGGCACAAGAATAGAAGGCAAAAAGCCTGGCATCGCCCACCGTGATGCCGCTGAGATGGATCAGGCCGGTCTCCGGGCTCATGAGCGGCGTTTCGCCTGACTGCGCGCCTTCCCGCTTCTTTCGAGGCAGTGGCTCAAGGCGCAGTTTTCACTCATTTACCGTTGCGGGGGCAGCGCCGGGATCGTCGTGGCTTCGCTTGAAGACCACACTCACCGGCTTCCCTGTTTCACTCTGTCGACGCGGGGCCACAGAGCACCTGAAACAAGCGGCGAAGGTTAGAGGGTTGGGGGTGGAGCGTCAATTGAAGAGGCGCTTTGCGCGCGAATAACTGCCGCTGATCAAATGTGCAGCGGCAATCTTGTGCCAGACTGTGACAAGTGATATCAAAGAGCCATGCTTTTTCTGAAAAGCCCACTACAACAATAAGGATGACGACGATGCAAGGCATGATCATCAGCAACCCGCGCCTGGAATTCCTGCGCCCGGTGCTGGAACGCTGGTTTGACTGTATCGATCGCTACAACACCGTTCGCGGCGACAACGACACGCCGTACTGGCACGACGAAAAAGCCAATCTCGGCCTGCTCGCGGCAGCGGCGTGGATGGCTGAAATGGTCACGCTGAACGACACGGCCACGCGCAAACAGAACGAAGAAGGCGAACGCAATGCTCGCGCAGATCTGCTGATTGCCGGCGCCGAAGACCGCGCGTTCATTCAGGCCACGCAACGCTGGCCACGGGTCAACAACCTCAACCTGACCCAGGCCCTGCTCGACATCACCGCTGATGCCAAGCGCATCAGCTACGCCAGCGATCTCAAGCTCGGTTGCCTCTTCGTCGCCCCGCAAAAGGTCCAGCACAGCGCCAGCCCTGAAGAACTGCAGGACATGGTCGACGACCTGCAAAAGGAACACACCTGCGCCGTAGCCTGGTATTTCCCCTACGCCTATCGCAAATTGCACAGCGACGCGGGCAACTATCATCCGGGCATCGCCGTGCTGTTCAAGGAAGCCCGCGGTTGAGCAGTTGAACCATCGGGCCTGCGCCCTCCTCTATGTTTAGGAATGCATTCATAGGGAAGATCAGCAATGCGCAAGGCCCCACTCGCTCTCATCATCGCCGTCGCTGGCGGGCTCGCTGCCTGCGGTGAAACCTCCAGCCTGCAAGTCTCCGACGGCACCGGTCCGTCACCGAAACTGCCCGAACCGAACAAGACGCTGATCCCGACAGTCAACATCGCCCCGGCGGTGGGCTGGCCGGACGGCGCGAAACCGACCGCAGCGGCCGGCACCCAGGTCGCCGCGTTTGCCGAAGGCCTCGATCACCCGCGCTGGCTCTACGTGCTGCCCAACGGCGATGTGCTGGTGGCGGAAACCAATGCGCCGCCCAAGCCCGATGACAGCAAAGGCATTCGTGGCTGGGTGATGAAGAAAGTCATGGGCAAGGCCGGTGCCGGCGTACCCAGCCCGAACCGCATCACCCTGCTGCGTGATGCCGACCACGATGGCGTCGCGGAAACCCGCACGGTGTTCCTGCAGAACCTCAATTCGCCGTTTGGCATGACGCTGGTTGGCAATGATTTGTACGTTGCCGACACCGACCGCCTGCTGCGCTTCAACTACGAGCCGGGCGCCACCGAGATCAAAACCCAACCGATCAAAGTCGTCGACTTGCCCGGCGGCACGCTGAATCACCACTGGACCAAGAACGTCATCGCCAGCAAGGACGGCAACAAGCTCTACGTCACCGTCGGCTCGAACAGTAACGTCGGCGAAAACGGTCTGGATCAGGAAGAAGGCCGCGCGGCGATCTGGGAAGTGGATCGGGCGACCGGCAATCACCGGATCTTCGCCTCGGGCATTCGCAACCCCAACGGCCTTGCCTGGGAACCCACCAGCGGCGCCTTGTGGACAGCGGTCAACGAGCGTGACGAAATCGGCAGCGATCTGGTGCCGGACTACATCACCTCGGTCAAGGACGGCGGCTTCTATGGCTGGCCGTTCAGCTACTACGGCCAGCACGTCGATGTGCGGGTCAAACCGCAGAATCCGGATCTGGTGGCCAAGGCCATCGCGCCGGATTACGCGGTCGGTCCGCACACCGCTTCGCTGGGCCTGACCTTCGCCGAGGGCAACAGCCTGCCGGCGCAATTCAAGGAAGGCGCATTCATTGGCCAGCACGGCTCGTGGAACCGCAAACCGCACAGCGGCTACAAGGTGATTTTCGTGCCGTTTACTGGCGGCAAGCCGACCGGGCAGCCGGTGGATGTGCTGACCGGTTTCCTCGACAAGGACGAGAATGCGCTGGGCCGCCCGGTGGGCGTGGTGATCGATCAGCAAGGTGGCTTGCTCGTGGCGGATGATGTCGGGAACAAAGTGTGGCGTGTGTCGGCCACGAAGTGATGTCGAATGTGACTTGAAACAACTGTGGGAGCGAGCCTGCTCGCGAATGCGTAGTGTCAACCTCCATTGAATTGGCTGATACACCGCTTTCGCGAGCAGGCTCGCTCCCACATTAGAATGTATGCGATTTTTACTACGGGTTATGCGCCAGCTGCCCCGGCTGCAACACCCGCTTGGCGCTCAGATACGCCTTCTGCCAATAGGCCTTCGACAGGCTATCGAGCTTGACCGTGCCACCCGTGGCCGGTGCATGCACGAAGCGCCCCTCACCGACGTAAATCCCCGCATGACTGACCTGCGAGCCGCCATTGGTGGCGAAGAAAATCAGGTCGCCGGTCTGCAAGCCTTCCTTGCCGACATTCGGCGCCTGCATGACGATCATTTCGCGGGTCGAGCGTGGCAGCGAAATTCCCGCCGCGTCGCGGTAGACGAAACCGATCAGACCACTGCAATCGAAACCGGAATCTGGCGTGTTGCCGCCCCAGCGATACGGAGTGCCGACCAGGCCGAGGGCGCGGAACAGCACGTCTTCAGCAACGGGAGAAAAAGCCTGGGAAGGACCGAACACGATCGGCGCGCGAACCACGGGGGCTGGCGGCGGTGTACGGCTGGCGCAGGCGCTGAGCAGCGCGGCGCAAAGGATCAAGGTGAGGCGGGCCGACATCGTCATAAGCAGAACATCCTGATCTGGCTGCGGCTTTCTCTGCCGAATGGACAGAAACAAAACCGCCTGCGTCATCACGCAGGCGGTTTGCCATCAATATAGATTCAGGATTCTAGCGGCTACGCGGCAAACTTCAAGTAAGACTTTAACTTCACCTTGTAAAGTTTAGGTCTACTCCGTTGCCGTGCCGTTTTGTCGCCGCGAACGCAGCGACATGCAGGTTACTTGCGAGCGGTGACCACGGTCGGCGCCATGGCGAGTGCGCGCTTGGCTTCGATGAAAGTCTTGCTCCAATAGCTGTCACCCAGGCTGTCGATGCGAACACCGCCGCTGCGACGACTGCTGGAGTGAATGAACTGGTTGTCACCCAGGTAGATGCCGGCGTGACTGACACGACCGCGACGACCATTGGTGGCGAAGAACAGCAGATCACCCGGCTCAAGGTTGCTGCGCGAAACCAGCGGCGCATCAACGTTGATCATTTCGCGAGTGGAGCGCGGCAGGTTCATGCCCGCCTCTTCGCGGAACAGGTAACCGATGAAACCGCTGCAATCGAAGCCGGCTTCAGAGGTACCGCCGAAACGGTAACGGGTACCGATCAGGGACATGCCGCGTTCGAGGATGCTGTCAGCCAGAACAGGAAGCTGATAAGGCTTGCTGCCGTTGAACTGGTTGAGTTCTTTTTCGGTGTCCAGCTCTTCTTGGTAAATAACGGAAGACTGGGCGGTAGCAGAATTCTTGACCTGTCGCGGCGGCTCTTGAACCGGAGAATGAGCAGCACAACCGAATAACAGGGTAACGAGTGCGAGAGGCACGAGGGGTGCGAAGCGCTTTAGCATGGGCACGACCGTGGCTGATAGTTGTAAAGAAGCCGAGACTATGCCCGCTATCGTCCTCATTTGCAAATTCAATCGAACTTTATGTGACTTCCCGGTTTCGCGTTTACATCTAAGCGCGTAACTCGTCTGGCCGGTGAATCGGCGCAAAGACGCGGGTTTTCTGGCGCCTGAAAGCTGGCAAAAGCCCACTACTACCAGCCCAGAGTTTCCTTGAGGAAGGGAATGGTCAGCTTGCGTTGCGCTTGCAAGGAAGCCTGATCAAGCTGCTCGAGGAGATCGAACAGCGCGCTCATGCTGCGCGTGCCGCGAGTGAGAATAAAGTGCCCAACCTCATCGGTCAGGTGCAGACCGCGACGGGATGCGCGCAATTGCAGCGCACGCAATTTGTCTTCATCAGAAAGTGGACGCATCTGGAAGATCAGCGCCAGGGTCAGGCGGGATTTCAGATCGGCCAGCTTCACTGGCAATTCGCGCGGCGAAGTGGACGCGGCGATCAGCAGGCGCCGGCCGCTGTCACGCAGACGATTGAACAGATGAAACATCGCCTCTTCCCAGTCCGCCTTGCCAGCAATCACCTGCAAGTCATCCAGGCAGACCAGTTCGTACTGTTCAAGGTTGTCGAGGATTTCCACGCCGCGGTCCATCAACTCGGCCAGCGGCAGATACACCGCCGGTTCGCCCATCTGCTCGAAGCGCAGGCACGCGGCCTGCAACAGATGCGTGCGCCCGACGCCGTGCTTGCCCCACAGGTAGATCAGGCTCTCCGTCCACCCGGCGTCGGCTTCGCAGAGACGCTCGACATAGCCGAGTGCAGCGGCATTGGCGCCTGGGTAGTAGTTGATGAAGGTGGCGTCGTCACGCAGACGCACACCTAGGGGCAGCTGAATCGGTTTCATGCTGACTGAACAGTTCTCAAAGGAACCGTTAGTGGCCTCTGTGTAAAGTTGGCGAAGTTTATACCCGTGAGGCTGAGCGCACAATGCGACAGACCCCAAGCAAAATCAAAGGTTTGCGTTGACGCAGCGGTTTGATGGCAGATTCTCTGGCGCCCTCGCCCGAACGAAACGGGGCAGCCCGGCCAAGCGCCGGGCCGCCCGCGCCATCACAGCTCAGGTTCGTCAACGCCGCTGTAGATCCCGGAATCCTTATACAAGTCGTGGACATGACGCACCAGCACCATGATCACCGCCGCCACCGGCAACGCCAGCAGAACGCCGGTGAAACCGAACAGCTCGCCGCCAGCGAGGATCGCGAAGATCACCGCCACCGGGTGCAAGCCGATCCGATCCCCGACCAGGAGCGGCGTCAACACCATGCCTTCCAGTGCCTGACCGACCATGAACACCGCGACAATCCCGACCATCGGGTACAGATCGCCACCGAACTGGAACAATCCGGCGATCAGCGCCGCGCCAATGCCGATGACAAAACCCATGTACGGCACGATCGCCGCGAGCCCGGCAATCAAGCCGATCAACAGCCCCAGCTCGAGACCGACGATCATCAGGCCAGCCGCGTAGATCACCCCCAACGCAACCATCACCAGCAACTGCCCGCGCACAAACGCGCCGAGCACTTCGTGGCACTCGCCCGCCAGCGAAACCACGCGCTCTTCGCGATCACGGGGCAGCAGGCTGCGGATCTTGCCCATCATCACGTCCCAGTCGCGCAACAGATAGAAGCTCACCACCGGAATCAGCACCAGGTTTGCCAGCCAGCCGATCAGCGCCAGGCTCGAGGCCGTCGCCTGACTCAGCACCACGCCGACGATGTCGGTGGTCTGGCCCATGTGCTCGCTGATCGCAGCTTTGACCTTATCGAATTTCCAGAAGCCGTCCGACAGCCCCAGTTTCGCTTGCGCCCACGGCACAGCGGTGTGCTGCAACCAGTCGAGCATCTGCGGCGCCAGCTCGTACAGACGCAGCAACTGCTTGGCGAGCATTGGTACCAGCACCAGCAGCAACGCGGTGACGATCAAGGTGAACAAGGCAAACACGGCGATCACACCCCAGGTTCGCGACAGCCCGAGCCGTTCCAGACGATCCACCAGCGGGTCGAACAGATAAGCCAGCAACAACGCGACCAGAAACGGCGTGAGGATCGGGTGCAGCAACCATACAAACGCGCAAAGCAGGACTACCCCACCGAGCCAGAACCAACGCCGCGTATCGGCCATTTACCACTCCTGATGCTTCTATATAAGGAAAGACTTACCAGCGAAACCGCAACGACGGCGCCGCTGCCGGGGTTGGCGCTGCGACCGCAGGCGTACCATCTGCCGCTGGCTGGGCAGGCGCCACCGGGGCCGGCGCTTCGGCCGGCAGTTCCTGCAACTTCGCCAGCGACAATTGCGCGCGCAATTGATCGACGCTGCCATTGACCCGGTAGACGATGCGATCACCCTGCACGCTTTGCAGACGCACGCCGAACGGTTCGAGTAACCGCAGCAGCGCCGCATAATGCTCCAGATTCATGCCCTGCACTTCCAGGGTCTGCTGACCCGACGCGCCGGGCTTGGCGACAAATCGCGGCGCCAGACGCTCGGCTACCGCCAGCATCACCGCATCGGCAACAGCTGCCTGATCGGCGCCCTGTACGCTGCCGGCCTCTTTCTGATCACCGAGCCACAAGCGCCATTTCGCCTGCCACTGCCCGCCCTCTTCGCGCGCGTGCACCGCCAGCAAGGCGTCGGCGTTGTAGCGTTCCGAAGCACTGCGCAGGGGCGCGGGATCAGCGCTTTCCAGCGCCGGTGCGGTGGCAACCAGTTGCTCACTGAGATCAGCGAGTGGCAAACGCAGTGGCAAACCGCGATGTTGTGCGGCTGTGCGCAATGCTGAGGCTGCGGTTTGACCGTCACCGACCAGACTCGCACCTTCGGTCGAGTCGTTCAGCCACCAGCCGAGGATCGACGGTCGACTGGCGCCCCACACCGGCAACCCGGCCCGGCGCAAGGCCTGCTCGGTGGTTGCCGGATCGAAGTCGACTTTCAGCACTTCCGGTGGCCCGGCGTCGAAACCGAACTGGCTGATGATCTGCTGCGGATCCTTGCGAATCGGCGCCAGCCCCGGGTTCTGCGCGGCTTTCGGGTCGCCGGTCAGGCGCAGCACCAAGGTATCGAGCGCCGCCTGCGTGGCGCGATCACGCTCTTGCGGTGCCTGGCCGTTGACTGGCTGACGCACCTGATACAGGCCTTTGAGGTTTTCGGCATGGCTCGCCAGGCTGACCAGCGTCAGGCAGCCTACAAATAACAATTTACAAAAACGCATGGAAAATTCCCGTCGACAGGAGCGGCTGGAACACGCCGCGTGAACCGTTTGAGCAAGGCTGTGACCCCCTCCCCTGGCAAAACATTCACACGGTGGCGGTAAGTTTTTGCATAGTCCTAACGATAGACGGTTAATCGCCACACCTTATACAGGCACTCATACCCTGCGATTGCAAAAAATTTCCGCCGATATGGCCCTGCCCGTCGGTGCGAGGATGGCCGCTGCCCCTCAAGCCTGATAAAATCGCGCGCCTTCGCAGACCGGCAACAGCCGGGCCCCTCGAAACTCGCGTGAGGCGATCGCCCATCGAGTTCGATGTTCCCGCTGAACTCGGTCGTTACCCCCTGAATCCCCTCCCCTAAAGGCCTGGATCATGAGCAAGCAACCCTCCCTGAGCTACAAGGACGCCGGTGTAGACATCGACGCCGGTGAAGCATTGGTCGAACGCATCAAGAGCGTCGCCAAGCGCACTGCGCGCCCGGAAGTCATGGGCGGCCTGGGCGGTTTCGGCGCCCTCTGCGAAATCCCGGCCGGCTACAAGCAGCCAGTGCTGGTCTCCGGCACCGACGGCGTCGGCACCAAGCTGCGTCTGGCGCTGAACCTGAACAAGCACGACAGCATCGGCATCGACCTGGTCGCCATGTGCGTCAACGATCTGGTGGTGTGCGGCGCCGAGCCGCTGTTCTTCCTCGACTACTACGCCACCGGCAAACTGAATGTCGACACCGCTGCCCAAGTGGTTACCGGCATCGGCGCTGGCTGCGAACTGTCGGGTTGCTCGCTGGTTGGCGGCGAAACCGCTGAAATGCCAGGCATGTATGAAGGCGAAGACTACGACCTGGCCGGCTTCTGCGTCGGCGTCGTGGAAAAGGCGGAAATCATCGATGGCTCGAAAGTCGCCACCGGTGACGCGCTGATCGCCCTGCCATCGTCCGGCCCGCATTCCAACGGCTACTCGCTGATCCGCAAGATCATCGAAGTCTCCGGCGCCGACATCGAAAACACCCAGCTCGACGGCAAACCGCTGACCGACCTGCTGATGGCCCCGACCCGCATCTACGTCAAGCCACTGCTCAAGCTGATCAAGGACACTGGCGCTGTGAAGGCCATGGCCCACATCACCGGTGGCGGCCTGCTCGACAACATCCCGCGCGTACTGCCAAAAGGCGCTCAGGCTGTAGTTGATGTGGCCAGCTGGACTCGCCCGGCCGTGTTCGACTGGCTGCAAGAGAAAGGCAACGTTGATGAAACCGAAATGCACCGCGTGTTGAACTGCGGCGTCGGTATGGTCATCTGCGTAGCTCAGGAGCACGTCGAAGTGGCCCTGAACACTCTGCGTGACGCTGGCGAGCAGCCTTGGGTCATCGGTCAGATCGCCGTGGCCGCCGAGGGCGCTGCGCAGGTCGAGCTGAAGAACCTCAAGGCTCACTGATGCCAAAGTCCTGTGATGTCGTGGTGCTGTTGTCCGGCACCGGCAGTAACTTGCAGGCTCTGATCGACAGCACGCGGACCGGCGACAGCCCGGTCCGCATTGCTGCGGTGATTTCCAACCGCGCCGACGCCTACGGCCTGCAACGCGCCCGCGATGCGGGTATCGCCACACGCTCGCTGGATCACAAGGCATTCGAGGGCCGCGAGGCCTTCGATGCCGCACTGATCGAACTGATCGACCAATTCAACCCCAAACTCGTGGTACTGGCCGGCTTCATGCGCATTCTCAGCGCTGATTTCGTGCGCCACTACCAGGGTCGCCTGCTCAACATCCACCCGTCGCTGCTGCCCAAATACAAGGGGTTACACACTCATCAGCGTGCGCTGGAGGCCGGCGACACGGAACATGGCTGCTCCGTGCACTTCGTCACCGAGGAACTCGATGGCGGACCACTGGTCGTACAAGCAGTATTACCGGTAGAGTTGCATGACACGCCGCAGAGTCTGGCGCAACGAGTCCACGCTCAGGAACACCTGATCTACCCGATGGCAGTACGCTGGTTTGCCGAAGGCAGGCTGACACTCGGTGACCAGGGTGCTTTACTCGACGGCCAGTTACTCGCCGCCAGCGGCCACTTGATTCGACACTAGGAGATATTATGCGTCGCGCCCTGCTCTTCGCTTGCGCTCTGCTCGCCCTGCCCTTCGCGCAGGCAGCGGACCTTCAACCGTTCTCCGCCAGTTACACCGCCGACTGGAAGCAGCTGCCCATGAGCGGCACCGCCGAACGCAGCCTGACCAAGGAAGCCAACGGCGTCTGGAAACTCAGCTTCAAGGCCTCGATGATGATCGCCAGCCTGACTGAAGAAAGCACCCTGAAGCTGGACAAGGACACCCTGCTGCCGCAGTCCTACCACTTTGAACGTGGCGGTCTGGGCAAAGCGAAAAAAGCTGATCTGGACTTCGACTGGGCCAACAAACTGGTGACCGGCACCGACCGTGGCGACGCGGTGAAAATCCCGCTGAACCGTGGCATGGTCGACAAGTCGACCTACCAACTGGCGCTGCAGCACGACGTTGCCGCCGGCAAGAAAAGCATGAGCTATCAGGTGGTTGATGATGGCGAAGTCGATACCTATGACTTCCGCGTGCTGGGTTCGGAAAAGGTCGACACCAAGGCCGGCCAGATCGACGCGATCAAGGTCGAACGCGTGCGCGATCCGACACAAAGCAAGCGCATCACCGTGCTGTGGTTCGCCAAGGACTGGGATTACCTGCTGGTGCGTCTGCAACAGGTCGAGACTGACGGCAAGGAGTACAACATCATGCTCCAGGACGGCACGGTTAACGGCAAAACCGTTAAAGGCAGCTGATCCATAGCAGAACAAAGAGCCCCGCGAACGCGGGGCTTTTGTTTATCTGTTCGATGATACTGCGCGGCGGCCTACCCCTCACCCCAGCCCTCTCCCGAGGGAGAGGGAGCCGACCGAGGTGTCTGCCGCTAACCATCGAGCTGAGAAACCGAGTCGAATATGGATTCCAAAGCATCGCAGGATTAGTCCCCTCTCCCTCCGGGAGAGGGTTAGGGTGAGGGGCTTTTGAAGGTCAAACTCACACCGAAAACCGCGCCACCATCCCGTTCAGATCCACCGCCAACTTCGACAACTCCTGACTCGCCGCACTGGTCTGATTGGCCCCCGCCGATGTCTGCATTGCCAGATCACGAATATTCATCAGATTGCGATCCACCTCGCGCGCCACCGCCGCCTGCTGTTCCGAGGCACTGGCAATGACCAGATTGCGCTCGTTGATCAAGGTAAACGCCGAGGCAATTTCCTCCAGGGCCGAGCCTGCGCTCTTCGCCAGCTCGAGGGTCGAGCGCGCCCTTGAGTTGCTCTGCTGCATCGAGCTGACCGCTGAATCGGTGCCCTGTTGAATCCCGCCGATCATCTGCTCGATTTCCTGGGTCGACTGCTGGGTGCGATGAGCCAGCGCGCGCACTTCATCCGCCACCACCGCAAAGCCACGCCCGGCATCGCCGGCGCGCGCCGCTTCGATCGCGGCGTTGAGTGCGAGCAGATTGGTCTGTTCGGCGATCGAGCGAATCACGTCCAGCACTTTGCTGATGCCATGAACCTTTTGCGCCAGCGCCTCGACCTGCGCGGCATTATTGGTGACATCGCCAGCGAGAAACTCGATCGACGTCACCGTCTGCTGCACTTGCTCGCGCCCTTGGCGGGCGATGCGGTCGGATTCGCGGGAAGCTTCAGACGTGGCCACGGCGTTGTTCGCCACCTCTTCCACCGCCGCCGTCATCTGGTTGACCGCAGTGGCGGCCTGCTCGATTTCCTGGCTCTGCTGATGCAGGCCGCGAGTGGCATCTTCGGTGACGCTGCTGAGTTCTTCGGCAGCCGAGGCCAGTTGCGTGGACGACTCGGAAATGCGTCGGATCGTGTCGCGCAGATTGTGCTGCATGCTTTTCAGCGCTTGCAGCAGACGCGCCGGCTCGTCTTTGCCAACGATGTGAATGTCACCGGTCAAATCCCCACCGGCCACCACTTCGGCCACGCTGAGCGATTGCGACAACGGCACGACAATGCTGCGCGTCAGCAGCAACGCCAGGCCGACGGTAATCAGCGCAGCCATGGCGATCATTACTGCGACCCACACCCGCGATTGTTTGAAGACCAAGCGCGCTGCCTCAGTGGCGAGACCGGCATTTTGCTTGTTCAACTCGACCAGATCGCGCAGAGTCAAAGCAATCTCATCGGCCAGCGGACTCATCTGATCATTGAGAATCGCCGAAGCGTCTGCCACCCGATTCTGCGCTGACAGCTGCAGGACTTGCGCCTGCAGTTCCAGGTATTTGTGCTCGGCAACCTTGAAGCGATCAAACAGCGCGCGCTCTTCCGGCAAAACGATCAACGCGTCATAACGCTGCTGCGCTTCGCTCAAGCCACTGCGCAGCTCGTCGAGCTTGGCGACATTCTGCTCCAGTGCCTTGGGGTCACGGTTGAGCAACAGGCGCATGGTCAGTGCGCGCAGGCGCAGCATGTCCTGACTCATCTCACCGACCGCCATCACGCTTGGCAGCCAGTTGTTGTCGACTTCATCGGACTGCGCACGCATGTTCGACATTTGCAGCAAGGCGAACGCGCCAAGGGCAAACACCATCAGGGCCAGCAGGCCAAAACCGAGACCGGCACGCGGGGCAATATTGAGACTACGGATATTCATCACTCTGGCTCCTTCCAAAAGCGCTGCATCAGCCTGCAGCGGGTTGCTTTAGAAGGTATCGGCATTGCCCTGAAATTGCGTAAGACGAAAAAGCGATAGGCAGACGAGCGGCTAGTCCGAACCCATGGCTTTGACGTTTCAGCGCGGAGCAGCGGGTTTACCTGTGTTGCGCGGCAAGATTGCCAGGAAGTTATCCCGCGCGACTTTGCGCGCCACCGCCTCCGGCAGCGCATCGAGAAATGGTTTGTAGCTGTGCATTTCCTCACCGAGCTTGTTGAACCGTCCTACCACGTCAGAGCCGAGCATGAAGCGCTCGGGATACTTTTCCACCAGCGCCAGCCATTCGGCGCGCGGCTTGCCCTGCTCGTCGAGCAAATACGGCGTGAGCATGCTCCACGACAGGTCGATAAACAGATTCGGATAAGCCTCAAGCATGCGCGTCAGGGTTGGCAGGAGAAACGGCAACTGGGTCTGATGCCGATGGATCTCGGCGCTGGTGCCGGCATGCGCCCAGATGAATCGCGTGTGCGGATGATTGCGCAGCGGCTCTTCGACTTCCTTCAGGTACAGCGGATTTTTCTCACGCTTGGAAGTGATGTTGGAGTGCAGCATCACCGGCAGATCGTTTTCCGCAGCGAGGTGATAGATCTTGGTCATAGCCTCGTTGTTCGCTCGAGGCGTGTCGCCGGAGGTCAGCGCGGTCAGGTCATCGTGTCGGGTGAACACCTCGCCGATGCCCTGCCACAAACCCGGATACAGATCGAGCATGCGCTGGATGTGCGCGGCGGAATTCTTGTCATTGGGATTGAAGCCGGACAGGAACGGATGAAAGTACTGGCGCTGCTCCGGCGCCAGTTTTTGCACCGCGTCGGCAATGATCACGTCGGTGGCGCTGTACCAATAGGCATCGGCGTCATCACCGGCGTAATAACGCGGGCGCTTGGGTTCGTCTTCATGCCATTTCTTCGCCACGGGAATGCCGGAAATCATCACGTGCTCGATGGAATTTTCTTTCATGGCCGTGAGCAATTTCTGCATGCCGGCGCTTTCCTGGAAAAAATCCACGTAATGCAGGTGCGCATCGCTGTAGGTGTATTCGCGGGCACTGGCGCTGCCAGCGAACAGCAGCAGACAGGCAAGACTCAGACGAGACAAGGACACAAGTAATCTCCGGCAGATGGGCATAGCCTAGACCGCGCCCGAACGACAAGGGTTCATCCCTGCCGAAAAGCGGAACGCCCACTGCCGGGAATGCTCTATAACTGCAAGGTCTGCTTTGATCGAACGATTTCTCCTGCCGCCTGTGAGGTTTCCATGACTGTTACCGTCAATACCGTCTCTGCCGAAGGTTTTCGTCACACCGTCCAGATCGACGACCACGAATTGTTTGCCGATGTACCGAAAACCGCCGGAGGTGCAGGCACCGCACCAGAGCCACACGATTACTTCGACGCTGCGCTGGGCGCCTGCAAAGCGCTGACTGTGAAGATGTATGCGAAGAAAAAAAACATCCCGCTGACAGGCGTGGGAGTCGAGGTAAAGCGCGACAACAGCCAGGAACAGAAAGGCAAATACGCCCTGCATGTCACCCTTACCCTTAAAGGCGTACTCACCGACGCCCAGCGCGAGGAACTGCTGCGTGTGGCCGATCGCTGCCCGATTCACAAATTGATGACCACCAGCGAAGTCAGCATCGAAACTCACGCACCACAAGGCTTCGACAGCCAATAATCCTCCTGATGCCAGCGGCGGGTTATGCTTCTGGCATCACCCGCTCAGCCTGGAATGCACCATGGACACGCCACTCCTGATCATCCGCCCGCGCGCCGAAGACGTCGAAGGCCAGCCGATTCTGCGCCCGCTGCCGTCAGCCAAATGCCGCAACGTCGGGCCTTTCGTGTTTTTCGACCACATGCTCGAGACGATTTATCCGACGGGTAAAGGCATGGATATCCGCCAGCATCCGCACATTGGCCTGTCGACACTTACCTATCTGTTCGAAGGGCAATTGCAGCACAAGGACAGTCTGGGCTCCGATCAAGTGGTCGGCGCCGGCGATGTCAGCTGGATGACCGCTGGCAGCGCCATCGCCCACGTCGAGCGCACGCCTGCGCCACTGCTCGCCGAAACCTTCACCCTGCACGGCCTGCAAGTCTGGCTGGCCTCGCCCAAGGCGCACGAACAGGGCCCGGGGCATTACAGCCATCACCCGGCAGCGACGTTGCCGGTCAGCGATAACCTTGGCGTGCAGATTCGCATGATTGCCGGGTCAGGCTTTTGCCTGGAATCGCCGGTGCCGGTGCTTTCTCCTACGTTGTATGCGGAAGTGAAGATGCAGACCGCGACCACATTGCTGATTCCGGCCGAGCATGAAGAACGCGCGGTGTATGCGTTGAGCGGGGATGCGCAGTTGAATGGCGAGGCGATCGAGCCGCATGCGCTGGTGGTGTTGCCGGCCGGCGAAGAGATGAGCCTGTTTGCCGAAAGCGATGTGCACGCGGTGGTGTTCGGCGGCGCGGCACTGGACGGACCGAGACGGATCAATTGGAATTTTGTTGCTAGTGATCCGGCGGCGATTGATGAGGCACGGCGCAAGTGGGCGGCCAAGGATTGGCCGACGGTGCCGGGGGAAGTCGAGCGGATCGAATTACCGCGCTAGGCCGCTTACCCTCACCCCAGCCCTCTCCCAGAGGGAGAGGGCTGGGGTGAGGTGTCTTGCGTTATACATCGACCTGAAAAATCTCGGCGATTATGGATTCGCCTATTCACGTTCAGGTCGACGCCACTCCCGAGCCCCCCCAATCAGTCCCCTCTCCCTCCGGGAGAGGCCTAGGGTGAGGGGTTTTTCGCTTTTCGCTTTTAACCGTTGAACACTTCATCCAGCAGATCATGCATCGACTTGAACGCGCGCTTGGCGGTCTTTTCGTCGTACATCATCTTGCCCGGTACGTTGGCGTGCGGATCGGTAAACGAGTGCACCGCGCCGCCGTAGCTGAACAGTTGCCAGTCGACCTTCGCTGCGTTCATTTCCTCTTCGAACGCTGGCAGTTGCTCCTTCGGCACCAACGGATCGGATGCGCCATGCAGCACCAGCACCGAGCCCTTGATGTTCTGCGCATCCGCCGGGTTCGGCGAATCCAGCGTGCCGTGGAACGACACCGCCGCTTTTACCGGCGCGCCGGTGCGGGCCAGGTCCAGCGCACAGCAACCACCGAAGCAGAAACCGAACACCGCCAGTTTCGAAGTATCCACCGTGGCTTCGCCCTGGCTCTGCAATTGCTCGAAAGCCACTTGCAGACGTTTGCGCAGCAGCGCGCGGTCGTCCTTGAGCGGCATCATTGCTGCCAGCGCCTCATCAGCGTTCTGCGGACGTACGCTCTGGCCGTAGACATCCGCGATCAGCACCACGTAACCCTTGGCCGCGACCGACTTGGCGATGTCTTCGGCACCGGCGCTGACGCCCATCCAGTTCGGCGCCATCAGCAAACCCGGGCGCGCAGCCTTGTGCTCGGCGTCGAACGCCAGGCGACCTTCATAGGCCTGGCCGTCAATCTGATAGACCACGGAACGTACAGTGACTTGGCTCATTTCTGACTCCTGATTGAGTAAACACCAGAACGAAAAAACCCGCCGAAGCGGGTTTTTCCTACAACGTGATCAAACCGACAGTTCAACCAGCAGCTTGTTCAGCCGGCGCACGTAAGCGGCCGGATCCTTCAAGCTGTCGCCCGCCGCCAGGGCGGCCTGATCGAAGAGGATGTGCGACAGGTCGCCAAAACGCTCTTCGCTCTGCTCGCCATCGAGTTTCTCGATCAGCGGGTGGCTTGGGTTGAATTCGAAAATCGGCTTCGAATCCGGGACTTTCTGCCCGCTGGCTTCGAGGATCTGGCGCATTTGAAGGCCCAGGTCCTGTTCGCCGATGGCCAGAATGGCCGGCGAATCGGTCAGACGATGGGATACGCGGACTTCAGCCACGGAATCACCCAGAGCAGTTTTCAGACGCTCGACCAGGCCTTCTTTGGACTTGGCGACTTCTTCTGCGGCTTTCTTGTCCTCTTCCGAATCCAGGTTGCCCAGATCGAGGTCACCGCGCGCCACGTCGACAAACGTCTTGCCGTCGAATTCGCTGAGGTAGCTCATCAGCCACTCGTCGATGCGATCGGTCAGCAGCAGCACTTCGATGCCTTTCTTGCGGAAGACTTCCAGGTGCGGGCTGTTCTTGACCTGCGCGTAAGTTTCGCCGGTGAGGTAGTAGATCTTGTCCTGACCTTCCTTGGCGCGGGCCAGGTAGTCAGCCAGACCGACAACCTGCTCGCCGTCGTCGCCCTGGGTCGATGCGAAACGCAGCAGACCGGCAATTTTTTCTTTGTTGGCGAAATCTTCTGCCGGGCCTTCTTTCATGACCTGACCGAAGTTTTTCCAGAAGCCTTTGTATTGCTCAGGCTCGTTCTTCGCCAGTTTTTCCAGCATGTCGAGCACACGCTTGGTCAGCGCGGTTTTCATCGAATCGATGATCGGGTCTTTCTGCAGGATCTCACGCGACACGTTCAGCGACAGGTCGTTGGAATCGACCACGCCTTTGATGAAGCGCAGGTACAGCGGCAGGAACGACTCGGCCTGATCCATCACAAACACACGCTGCACGTACAGCTTCAGGCCTTTCGGCGCTTCACGCTGGTACAGGTCGAACGGTGCGCGGGCCGGCACGTACAGCAGCGAGCTGTACTCGAGCTTGCCCTCAACCTTGTTGTGGCTCCACGACAGCGGATTTTCGAAGTCGTGAGCGATGTGTTTGTAGAACTCCTGGTATTCCTCGTCTTTGACTTCAGTGCGCGGACGGGTCCACAGGGCGCTGGCACGGTTGACGGTTTCCCATTCAACGGCTGGAGCCTCTTCGCCTTCGGCCGCAGTGACTTCCTTCGGCAGTTCGATCGGCAAAGCGATGTGGTCGGAGTACTTCTTGATGATGTTGCGCAGACGCCAGCCATCCGCGAATTCGTCTTCGCCGGATTTCAGGTGCAGGACGATGCGGGTGCCGCGCTCTGGCTTGTCGATGGTGGCGACTTCGAACTCGCCCTCGCCTTTCGACGACCAGTGCACGCCTTCGCTGGCGGCAGTGCCGGCGCGACGGCTGTAAACATCAACCTTGTCGGCAACGATGAAGGCCGAGTAGAAGCCGACACCGAACTGGCCGATGAGGTGCGAATCTTTCTTCTGATCGCCGGACAGGTTTTTCATGAAGTCGGCGGTGCCGGATTTGGCGATGGTCCCCAGGTGGGTGATCACATCGTCACGGTTCATGCCGATACCGTTGTCTTCGAGGGTGACGGTCTTGGCGTCCTTGTCGAAGCTCACACGGATTTTCAGGTCAGCGCCACCTTCGAGCAACTCAGGCTTGGCCAGGGCTTCGAAGCGCAGCTTGTCGACAGCGTCAGAGGCGTTCGAGATCAATTCGCGAAGGAAAATTTCCTTATTCGAATACAGCGAATGGATCATGAGGTGCAGCAGCTGCTTTACCTCGGTCTGGAAGCCCAGGGTTTCCTTTTGAGTTTCCACACTCATGGTCATCAAACTCCAATCAGATGGCAGTGGCCGCGACCCGAAATGGTCTGCGGCGGGTTGTCATCTGAGTTGGGGGCGCTGTTCAGGATTTCAAGGGCTCATCAATTTTGAAGTGCGCGCGGGCGGTGGCGATCGGTTCGGCCTCGGTACTCTGCCAGGCAGTGACCGCTACGTTAGCGACGCGACGGCCCTGACGGCAGACCTGACACCTGGCCCAAGTGTCGCGAAACTGCCCGGCGCGCAGGTAATCGAGGGAAAAATCGATGATCTTCGGCACACCCGGCGTGCCGGTGAAAATCAGCAAATGCAGGGCTGCGGCCAGCTCCATGAACCCGGCAATCACGCCACCATGGATCGCCGGTAATAAAGGGTTACCAATGTTGTCCTTGTTCGCCGGCAGCTTGAACAGCAACTCATCGCCGACTCGCGAGCATTCGATACCGATCAGCCAGGCATAAGGAATCAACGCCAGCAGCGGCGCGTAATCGCCCTGCGCGTGAGCCTGTTGCAGCTGCTCCCTGAGATCGTTGCTCATTGGCTCGCTCCCTTGATCGCGCCCGCGAAACCCTTGCTGCCCTTCAGACCGATGCCCATGCGCATGAATGTGCCGACGACGTGGGCAATCGGTTGCTCGGGATCGTCCTGGTAAGCAAAACCACGGGCAAAGATCACGTCGGTGGTCACGCGATAGCACTGGGCAAAGCCGTACACCGCTTTGTTCGGTTCAGCGGCGTGCATGTAGTCAATGCGCAGATCGAGGGTCGGACAGACTTCGAACTCCGGCAGCACGCAAAGGGTCGACATGCCGCAGGCGGTGTCCATCAATGAAGTGATGGCGCCGCCATGAATGACACCGGTTTCGGGATTGCCGACGATTTTTTCGCTGTACGGCAGGATCACCGTCAGCCCTTCGCTGGAGGCACTGTGCACTTGCAGACCCAAGACCTGACAGTGTCGCAATGCCGATAAAAAGCGCGTCGCGCGCTCAAAAACGGGGTTTTCGGCCATGTGATAATTACTCGCGTTTGGGCCTTGTGCCAGTAGTGAGAAAAGCGGCAAAAGTTCCGTGATAAAACAAACTTATATATCTGAAACAATTGAGGAACTTAACCCGTAGCGCCGAGTTCTTAAGGCCAGTAGTTATTTTCCATAAGGAGATACACCCCATGCGTAAGACTTTAGCTATTGCCTTGATGTTGACCGCTTCCCTCGGTCTCGCTGCCTGCGATAAAAAATCCGAGGACAAAGCTCAAGATGCCAACCAACATGCTGAGCAAGCTCAGCAAGACATGAACAAAGCTCAGGATAAAGTGAACGACGCAGCAAAAGAAAACGCCGAAGCTGCCAAAGCTCAGGCTGAATCGAACGCCGCTGCTCAAGAAGAAGCCGCCAAAAAGCAATAAGCTTTGTGGTGTGAAAGGAAAACCCGCCAAGTGCGGGTTTTCTTTTGCCTGCGATTTACCGGTTAGAGCAACACGGTTCTAAAAGTCGGACTAATCATCAGCAACAACGAACAGATGAAGCCAACTAGCCACATCAGGCTGCGCAACTTCGCCAGATCGGCCAGATAGAACCACAGATAGAACACTCGCGAGATCACGAAGATGATCGCCAGCGCATCGATCAGCCAACCCGCGGTTTGCGTGGTGTGCGCCATCAGCACGCCGACAGCGAACAGGATGAAGGCCTCGATGCTGTTTTGATGGGCCGCCAGCGCCCTCGCACCGAAGCCAGTCAACTGCGCCTGCTGCTGCCGCGGCAAGTGATTGTCATACCCGCCCTGCTCTTTCATGGCCTTGGCCACCGGCATGCGCGCCACGTAGATCAATAAAGCACTGATAAACACACACCAGAACGGAATACTCATCAAACAGCCTCTTTGTTTGCCTCAGGGACGGGCGCCTCTGTAGGGGTATAGACCATGACATCGAGAACGTCGGAATGAAACTCGCGGCGATACAACACCACCACCACGCCCGCGCTCATGATCATGAACAGCCACGGGCTGACGAACCACGCCAGCATGCTCATGCCGAAGTAATAAGAGCGCAGGCCGAAGTTGAACTGGTTGGCCGCCATCGAAATCACCCGAGCCGCCCGCGAAGCGAACGCCTTGCGTTCCTGCTCGGTCACTTGGCGCTCGCCGATCATCGGCGCTGAACCGACCAGAATCGCCGCGAAGTTGTATTGGCGCATGCACCAGCTGAAAGTAAAGAACGCATAGACGAACACCAGTGCCAGGCACAGCAACTTGATCTCCGACATGCCTTGCGAGGCCTGTTGCACCATCGGAATATCCGCCAACAACGACACAGCTCGGTCGGACGCACCGAGCACGGTGAGAATACCGGCGAGGATGATCAGCGTGCTGGACGCGAAAAACGAGGCGTTGCGCTCCAGATTGCCGATCACGCTGGCATCGGCGATGCGGTTGTCACGCAGCAGCATGCGGCGCATCCAGTCTTCGCGGTAAAGGTGCAACACGCTGGCCAGACACGCCGTATCACGGGCCTTCCAGGTGGCATAACGGGTGTAACCGCCCCAGCAGACGACAAACCAGACGGCGGCGAGCAGGTGGATCAGATTGGCTTGGATGAACGACATTCGTTGTCCTGAGCAAGAGGAATGATGGAGGGAACACTTCGTTTCGACGTGTTGGCTCGTAAAAAGACACGCTCATTGAAGAGTCAAATACATTCAAAATAGACCGCAGCTATCAGCTTTCAAAGGCTTATACCTGTCAACTCTGACAGTAGCGCCGAGGGTATGGCGAGGCATAAGGTCGTTTTCTCAAACGAGAACACTGACCGCTTCCCTATCAGACAAGGATTTGAGCATGACACCTTTGAACGCTGCGCTGCCCATTGACACAACGTTTGGCAACCGGGGGTACGCCGATTCATTTGCTGCGGGAAGCCAGGCTTTGAACATCGCAGGCTTGCGCCCGGATGGAAAGATCCTTCTCGTGGGACAAACTTTTGTAGAGGGCAAGGCCAGTTTTCATTTGGCGCAATTACTGGCAGACGGTACTAACGATACTGGCTTCAACGAAAACGGTTTGATCGTAGGTACGTTTACAGGTGCGGGACAAGCCAGCGGCACTGGCGCCTGTCTTTATAAAGACGGTAAGGCGCTGCTTTTTGGGTATCAATATGATGAGGACCAAGGAACCCGATTTGCGCTTGCCAGATTCTTCGCTGATGGTCAAAGAGATCGCGATTTCGGTCCCGATGGGACGGTTTACGTCCCTTTCCTGCCACAGTCCGAATCGCAATTGCCAAAACCGGAAGCTTCCATCAAGTCGCAATCCAGAACCAGGTTAGTACTGACTGCTGATGAAAAAATACTCGTCGGTCAAAGCGACCGACTGTTCAGACTTGATCAGAAAGGAGATTTCGATACCGCTTTCAACAACCAAGGCTGGCTGGATCTTGCAATGGGCATTGCTTCGGTTTCAGTAGCAGAGGATGGAGTAATCACAGTCACAGGTTCGAGGGCTGGAGAAGGAAAGATTGTGCGCCTGAACGTCGATGGAACACCCCATAAAGACTTCGGCGATGATGGCACCGGGACCGTCTACATTCCATCGGATTACCCGGCCAGCGTACGAAGCCTGATGTTACGTGCTGACGGCAGCTTCTTTGTTGCCGGCCAAGTCGACACATCTCCTAACGACGTTTGGGGTAAAGGACGCAAAGCAATGATGGCCGCGTACAACCCGAACGGTAGACCAAATCTCGCATTCAATCAGGGTAAGCCTGTTGTCACTGATCTTGGATTAACCGACGGTTGCACTTTGTTCGATCTAAGTGGAGAGCCTGAGGATGGCTTGGTTGTGGTGGGGAGTACAGGGCAAATAACCAGGGAGCAAATGCTTGCCTGCCGCTATCTGGCAACGGGTGAACTGGACACAACCTTTGGAGATGGCAAGGGATACGTAACTCACTCTATGGGGCCCGGTATGCAATGGATCTCGGTGGCAGTACAGCCCGACAAGCGAATACTCCTGAGCCGTGACAGCGACAACGTCAATGTGGGAGCTCTGGTCGTACGTTATCTGGGCTGAGGATTATCAGCTCTGATAAAAAATGCCCCGTATCGATTGATACGGGGCATTTCTGTTTAACCGGGGCTGACCCACTTGTGGCGGGTCCGAACCCCGTCAGGCAGTGACTTCGCTGCGCTTGCCCAGCAGGCGATCGCAGACCACGGCCACCACCAGGGTCATCACGCACGGCACCAGCCACGCCAGACCCTGCTCGCTCAGCGGCAGGTGGGTCAGCTGAGTTGGCATCCAGTCGGCCAGACCAGCGCCTTTCAGGGCGTCGATGGTGCCGAAAACGAAGGAAACCAGCATCACCGGGCCAAGAATGCGCCCGTGCTCATGCCAGAAATCCTTGCAGAAGCTCAGCGCGACCAGAACGATGCACGGCGGGTAGATCGCGGTGAGTACTGGAATCGAGAAAGCAATCAGCTTGGTCAGACCAAGGTTGGAGACCAGCAGCGAGAACGCTGCGAGGATAATCACCAGCGTCTTGTAGGACAGTGGCAGCACACGGCTGAAGTACTCAGCACAGGCACAGGTCAGGCCAACCGCCGTGACCAGACACGCCAGCGAGATCAGCACCGCAAGGAAACCACTGCCCAGCGAACCGAAGGTGTGCTGCACGTAGGCATGCAACACCGCCGCGCCGTTGGTGGCGCCGACCGCGACTTCATGGCTGCCGGAACCGAGGCGGAACAGGCTGACGTAGACCAGCGCCAGACCGACGCCGGCAATCAGCCCGGCAATGATCGCGTAACGGGTGATCAGCGCTGGCGACTCGACGCCACGGGAGCGGATCGCGTTGACGATAACGATGCCGAATACCAGTGCGCCAAGGGTATCCATGGTCAGGTAACCATTGATGAAGCCTTGGGAAAACGGTGCCGCCACATACTCTGGAGTGCCGTGACCGATGTCACCCGCCGGCAAGGCGAACGCGGCGATGCCCAGTACTGCCAGCGCAATGATTTTCAGCGGCGCGAGGAAGCGGCCCACGGTATCCAGCAAACGCCCAGGGTAGAGCGAAATGAAGAACACCAAGAGGAAGTACACCGAACTGTAAAGGAACAGCGCCAGCGGGCTCTCGCCGGTCAATGGCGCCAGACCCACTTCGAAGGAAACGGTCGCGGTACGCGGAGTGGCGAACAGCGGACCAACGGCCAGATAGCATGCCGCCGCGAGGATACCGCCGGCGATCTTGCCGATCGGGCTGCTCAGCGCATCCATCGCGCCGCCGACCTTGGCCAGCGCCACCACGGTGACCACCGGCAAACCAACAGCGGTAATCAGAAAGCCCAGCGCAGCCATCCAGACGTGAGGTCCGGCCTGCAAGCCGACGATCGGCGGGAAAATGATGTTACCGGCCCCGACAAACAGGGCAAACGTCATAAAACCAAGTGCCAGGATGTCCTGACCTTTCAAAACTTTCATTAAGGTAATACCACACTACTGAAATCGGAATTTAGAGGGGGATTGCCCTGTTGGATTAGGGAAATGCTGTCGATCCGTATGGGACTGACCCTTAAAGCGCGTGGCTGCCTTGTGGGCGGCGGACGCAAAAATGGCGGCCAGCCTAACGAATTTGGCTGACAAACGCACTGTTGGAGGGCGAACTATCCGATACGCGACGTTTCCGTGTCGCGTTTACATATCTATTTTTCATACAGAGAACACGTATTCATCACAGCAAACCTGTGGCGAGGGGATTTATCCCCGCTGGACTGCGCAGCAGTCCCAAAGAATCCGAGCTGGAACTGCCTGACTGATCATGGACGCTGGCATAGGGGCCGCTTCGCAGCCCAGCGGGGATAAATCCCCTCGCCACAACAGCGCTCAAAATTCTCATACGCCAGAAACGACAAAGGCCACCCGAAGGTGGCCTTTGCTGCTGGAGCTAAAAAGTCAGCCGAAGCTTACTTCTTCACTTCCCAGCCAGTCAGCTCGGCCAGGGCCTTGCCGATGTCTGCCAGCGAACGCACGGTTTTAACGCCTGCGTCTTGCAGCGCAGCGAATTTCTCGTCTGCAGTGCCTTTGCCGCCAGAGATGATTGCGCCAGCATGGCCCATGCGCTTGCCCGGAGGAGCAGTCACACCAGCGATGTAGGAAACAACCGGCTTGGTCACGTTAGCCTTGATGTAGGCAGCCGCTTCTTCTTCAGCCGAACCGCCGATCTCGCCGATCATCACGATCGCCTCGGTCTTCGGGTCTTCCTGGAACAGCTTCAGGATGTCGATGAAGTTCGAACCCGGGATCGGGTCACCGCCGATGCCGACGCAAGTCGACTGACCGAAACCGGCGTCAGTGGTCTGCTTCACAGCTTCGTAGGTCAGGGTGCCGGAACGCGAAACGATACCGACCTTGCCTGGCAAGTGAATGTGACCTGGCATGATGCCGATCTTGCATTCGCCTGGGGTGATCACGCCTGGGCAGTTAGGGCCGATCAGGACTACGCCCAGCTCGTCGCACTTAACTTTGGCGTCCAGCATGTCCAGGGTAGGAATGCCTTCGGTGATGCAGACGATCAGCTTGATGCCGCCGAATGCCGCTTCCAGGATCGAGTCCTTGCAGAACGGAGCCGGAACGTAGATCACGCTGGCGGTAGCGCCAGTGGCAGCTACTGCGTCTTTAACGGTGTTGAACACTGGCAGACCCAGGTGCTCGGTGCCGCCTTTGCCCGGAGTTACGCCGCCAACCATCTTGGTGCCGTATTCGATGGCTTGCTGGGTGTGGAAACTACCTTGCGAACCGGTAATACCCTGGCAGATAACTTTGGTGTCTTTATTGATCAGGACGCTCATTATTTGCCCTCCGCAGCTTTGACAACTTGTTGAGCAGCGTCGGTCAGGCTGGTTGCAGCGATGATGTTCAAACCGCTTTCTGCCAGTACTTTAGCGCCCAGCTCAGCGTTGTTGCCTTCAAGGCGAACAACAACCGGGATTTTCACGCCGACTTCTTTCACAGCGCCGATGATGCCTTCGGCAATCATGTCGCAGCGAACGATGCCGCCGAAGATGTTGACCAGTACTGCCGCGACGTTCTGGTCGGACAGGATGATCTTGAACGCTTCAGTAACGCGTTCCTTGGTAGCGCCACCACCTACGTCGAGGAAGTTGGCTGGCTTGCCGCCATGCAGGTTGACGATGTCCATGGTACCCATGGCCAGACCGGCACCGTTGACCATGCAGCCGATGTTGCCTTCCAGGGCTACGTAGTTCAGTTCGAACTTGGCAGCGTGCGCTTCGCGCGGATCGTCCTGCGACGGATCGTGGAAAGCCTTCAGCTTGGGCTGACGATACATGGCGTTGGCGTCGATGTTGATCTTCGCGTCGAGGCAGTGCAGATCGCCGTCAGCCTTGATCACCAGCGGGTTCACTTCCAGCAGAGCCAGGTCGTGGTCTTTGAACAGCTTGGCCAGACCTACGAAGATCTTGGCGAACTGAGTGACCTGCTTGCCTTCCAGACCCAGCTGGAATGCCAGCTCGCGACCCTGGGATGGCTGAGCGCCAACCAGTGGATCGATAGTGGCCTTGAGAATTTTTTCTGGAGTGTCGTGAGCGATTTTCTCGATGTCCACGCCACCTTCGGTGGAAGCCATGAACACGATGCGACGGCTCGAACGGTCAACGACAGCGCCCAGGTACAGCTCTTTAGCGATATCAGTGCACGATTCAACCAGGATCTTGGTGACTGGCTGGCCATTGGCGTCAGTCTGGTAAGTCACCAGACGCTTGCCCAGCCACTGCTGTGCGAAGGCTTTGGCGTCTTCTTTGCTGCGAACCAGCTTTACGCCGCCCGCTTTACCGCGACCACCGGCGTGAACCTGGGCTTTGACGACCCACTCGTTGCCGCCGATCTTGTCGCAAGCTTCTGCTGCTGCTTCCGGGGTGTCTACTGCATAACCAGTGGAAACTGGCAGGCCGTATTCAGCGAACAGCTGCTTACCCTGATACTCGTGAAGATTCATGCTTTTTACCGTCTTCGTTAGGTACTGCGCATTCGGCGCTGCGCTCGTTTGAGTGCCGCGCCACCTGTGACTGCTGCTTGCGTAGCTGGGCTACGCAAGACTGCGTCCGGCGGACATTCCGCGGTGAGTCTTGCTCGCAAGGCTCACGACGGGCCGCTACCGCCGTGGTTTCTTATTATGTCTTAACGCTTCTTGCGGTTGGCAATGTGAATGGCGCCGCCATTCACTGCCAGAGCAGCTTCGTGCAAGGCTTCGGACAGGGTCGGATGGGAGAAAACCATCATGCCCAGGTCTTCAGCGCTGGTGCCGAATTCCATACCGATCGCGCCCTGCTGAACCAGTTCTGCAGCGCTCGGGCCAATCACGTGCACGCCCAATACGCGGTCGGTCTTGGCATCGGCGATGACCTTGACGAAACCACCGGTATCGTTGGCAGCCATGGCACGGCCGGAAGCGGCGAACGGGAAGGTGCCGACGTTGACTTCAACGCCTTCGGCCTTCAGCGCCTGCTCGGTTTTGCCAACCCACGCGATTTCCGGGTGAGTATAAATAACCGAAGGGATCAAATCATAGTTCATCTGAGCCTTGTGGCCCTTGATGCGCTCGACAACCATGATGCCTTCTTCCGAGGCCTTGTGGGCCAGCATCATGCCGCGAACCACGTCACCGATGGCGAAGACGCCCGGTACAGCTGTGACGCAATGGTCATCGACCGCGATGAAACCGCGCTCGTCGATTTCCACGCCGCAGTCGGCAGACAGCAGATCAGTGGTCACCGGACGGCGACCAACGGCTACGATCAGCTTGTCGAAAGTGATGGTCTGTTCGCCGTTGGCATCGGTGTAGTTGACGACGACTTCTTCGCCGTTGACTTTCGAACCGGTAACGCGAGCGCCCAGCTTGATGTCCAGACCCTGTTTGGTCAGGGTTTTCAGCGCTTCCTTGGAAACAGCGGTGTCCGCTGCCATCAGGAAAGTGTCCAGTGCTTCGAGAACAGTCACTTCTGCACCCAGACGCGACCATACCGAACCCAGCTCCAGACCGATCACGCCAGCGCCGATCACGCCCAGACGTTTAGGTACGGACTGGAATTCCAGAGCGCCAGTCGAATCGACGATGACTTTCTGGTCAACCGGAGCCGGTGGAATGTCGATCGGACGCGAACCTGGCGCGAGGATGACGTTTTCCGCTTCGATGACTTCAACCGAACCGTCCGGCTTGGTGACTTCGACTTTCTTGCCGGCCAGCAGCTTGCCGTGGCCCTGGATCGAAGTAACGCCGTTGGCCTTGAACAGGGTGGCAACGCCGCCGGTCAGGTTCTTGACGATGCCAGCCTTGCGGCCAACCATCGCAGCGACGTCCATTTTGACTTCGCCGGTCGAGATACCGTGAACGTTGAAGCTCTCTTTGGCTTCCTTGTATTTCCACGAGCTGTCGAGCAGCGCCTTGGAAGGAATGCAACCCACGTTCAGGCAGGTACCGCCCAGGGCTTGCTTGCCCTCTGCGTCGGTGTACTTCTCGATGCAGGCAGTGGTCAGGCCCAACTGAGCAGCCTTGATGGCCGCTACATAGCCACCAGGGCCGGCACCGATCACTACTACGTCAAATTTCTGCGACATTCAAAAAATCCTCTTTAGCAATAAAGCTACAAGCCGCAAGCTTCAAGCTGCAAGCCCACCCGCTCGCCTTGAGCTTGAGGCTTGTAGCTGAAAGCTTGCAGCTGCTTTTTAGATATCCAGCAACAGACGAGCCGGATCTTCCAGCAGGTTCTTGATGGTCACCAGGAAGGTCACAGCTTCTTTGCCATCGATCAGGCGGTGATCGTAGGACAGAGCCAGGTACATCATCGGACGGATCACGACCTGACCGTTGATGGCCATCGGACGCTGGATGATGTTGTGCATGCCCAGAATCGCTGCCTGCGGCGGGTTGACGATCGGTGTCGACATCATCGAACCGAAGGTACCACCGTTGGTGATGGTGAAGGTACCACCGGTCATCTCGTCCATCGACAGTTTGCCGTCACGGGCTTTCTTGCCAAATGTTGCGATGCCGCCTTCGATTTCAGCCAGGCTCATCAGCTCGGCGTTACGCAGAACCGGTACCACCAGGCCACGGTCGCTGGAAACGGCAACGCCGATGTCCGCATAGCCGTGGTAAACGATGTCGCCGCCGTCGATCGACGCGTTGACAGCCGGGAAGCGTTTCAGCGCTTCGGTGGCCGCTTTCACGAAGAACGACATGAAGCCCAGGCGTACGCCGTTGTGGGACTTCTCGAACAGGTCCTTGTACTTCGAACGCAGGGCCATGACTTCGGTCATGTCGACTTCGTTGAACGTGGTCAGCATCGCCATGTTCGACTGGGCTTCAACCAGACGCTTGGCCACGGTGGCACGTACGCGAGTCATCGGTACGCGCTTCTCGATGCGGTCGCCAGCAGCGAACACAGGCGCAGCAGCCGAAGGAGCAGCAGCCTTGGCAGGCGCGGCAGCCGGAGCGGCTTTCTTCGCAGCAACTGCTGCTACCACGTCTTCCTTGGTCACACGACCGCCCTTGCCGGTGCCGGCAACGGAAGCGATGTTGATGCCGTTCTCTTCAGCCAGCTTGCGCGCGGCAGGAGCTGCGATCGGGTCATCTTCGCCATCGGCAGCAGCCGGTGCGGCAGTGGCAGTAGCAGCCGGAGCAGCAGCGGCGGCAGGAGCGGCAGCAGCAGCGCCGCCCTCTTCGATCGAGCCCAGGACCTGGTTCGACAGAACGGTAGCGCCCTCTTCGGCAACGATTGCGCCCAGCACGCCGTCTGCTTCAGCCAACACTTCGAGCACGACTTTGTCGGTTTCGATGTCGACGATCAGGTCGTCACGCTTGACGGCCTCACCTGGTTTCTTGTGCCAGGTGGCAACGGTGCCATCGGCAACCGATTCCGGGAATGACGGGGCTTTGATTTCGATAGCCATTATCTGTGGGTCCTTAAAATTCGGTTTCAGTCAGCGCGAAGGCGTTAAACAGTGAAAGCATCTTGCAGCAGTTTTTCCTGCTGCTCGGCGTGCATCGATGCGTAACCACAAGCTGGCGCAGCCGAAGCCTCACGGCCCGCGTACTCGAGTACGAGAGTCTTGTCGAGGTTGGCGATGCTGCGACGCAAGTGATGCTGGCTGCAGTACCAGGCACCCTGGTTCATCGGCTCTTCCTGACACCAAACGGCGTGTTTGACGTTGGTGTACGGAGCCAGGACTTCTTTCAAGTCGTCCTCAGGGAACGGATACAGCTGCTCGATACGCACGATGGCGATATCTTCGCGGCCTTCGGCACGGCGTTTTTCCAGCAGGTCGTAGTAGACCTTGCCGCTGCACAGAACCACGCGCTCGACCTTTTTCGGGTCCAGTGCGTCGATTTCCGGGATCACGGTCTGGAACGAACCTTCGGCCAGATCTTCCAGTGTCGAGATGGCCAGCTTGTGGCGCAGCAGCGACTTCGGCGTCAGCACGACCAGCGGCTTGCGCAGCGGACGGATCACCTGACGACGCAGCAAGTGGTAGATCTGCGCTGGCGTGGTCGGCATGCACACCTGAATGTTGTGCTCGGCGCACAGCTGCAGGTAACGCTCAAGACGTGCCGAGCTGTGCTCAGGGCCTTGGCCTTCGTAACCGTGTGGCAGCAGCATGGTCAGACCGCAGAGACGGCCCCATTTGTGCTCGCCGCTGGTGATGAACTGGTCGATCACGACCTGAGCACCGTTGGCGAAGTCGCCGAACTGGGCTTCCCAGATCACCAGCGCGTTTGGCGTGGTGGTCGAGTAACCGTATTCGAATGCCAGTACCGCTTCTTCCGAGAGGAACGAGTCGTACAGGTCGAAACGTGGCTGACCGTCGTACAGGTTCTGCAGCGGAATGTAGGTGCCCGCGTCTTTCTGGTTGTGCAACACAGCGTGACGGTGCGAGAACGTACCGCGGCCGATGTCCTGACCGGTCATGCGGATCGGGTGACCTTCGAACGCCAGGGTCGCGTACGCCATGGTTTCGGCGTAACCCCAGTTGATCGGCAGGCCGCCGGCTTGCATCTTCTGACGGTCTTCGTAGATCTTCGCGACCTGACGCTGAACGACGAAGCCTTCCGGAATTTCCAGCAGCTTGGCGGACAGTTCTTGCAGGGTCTTGAGATCGAAACGCGTGTCGTGACGCGCGGTCCAGGCGTGGCCCAGGTACGGACGCCAGTCGACGAACAGTTCTTTGTTCGGCTCTTTGACCAGCGATTTCACCACGTGCAGACCGTTGTCCAGCGCGTTGCGGTATTCGTCGACCTTGGCCTGAACACGTTCAGCGTCGAGCACACCGGCCTGGGTCAGGCGATCAGCGTACAGCTCACGGGTGGTGCGCTGCTTGGTGATCTGCTGATACATCAGGGGCTGGGTGCCGCTTGGCTCGTCGGCCTCGTTGTGGCCGCGACGACGGTAGCAGACCAGATCGATCACCACGTCACGCTTGAACTGCATGCGGTAGTCGATGGCCAGTTGGGTCACGAACAGCACGGCTTCCGGATCATCACCATTCACATGGAGGATCGGCGCCTGGATCATCTTGGCAACGTCGGTGGCGTACTCGGTGGAGCGCGAGTCCAGCGGGTTGCTGATGGTGAAACCAACCTGGTTGTTGATCACGATGTGCACGGTACCGCCGGTCTTGAAACCGCGGGTCTGCGACATCTGGAAGGTTTCCATGACCACGCCCTGACCGGCGAATGCCGCGTCACCGTGGATGGAGATCGGCAGAACTTTCTCACCGGTCAGGTCGTTGCGACGGTCCTGACGGGCGCGCACCGAACCTTCGACCACCGGGGAAACGATTTCCAGGTGGGACGGGTTGAATGCCATGGCGAGGTGAACTTCACCGCCGGTGGTCATCACGTTGGACGAGAAGCCCTGGTGGTATTTAACGTCACCGGAACCCAGCTCGACCTTCTTCTTGCCTTCGAACTCGTCGAACAGCTCGCGCGGGTTCTTGCCGAAGGTGTTGACCAGAACGTTCAGACGGCCACGGTGGGCCATGCCGATGACGACTTCCTTGGTGCCGTACGAGCCGGAACGCTGGATCAGTTCGTCGAGCATCGGAATCAGGCTTTCGCCGCCTTCCAGACCGAAACGCTTGGTGCCCGGGTATTTGGTGCCCAGGTATTTTTCCAGGCCTTCACCGGCAGTCACGCGCTCAAGCAGGTGGCTCTTGATGTCGGCGGAGTACGTCGGACGACCACGCACGCTTTCCAGACGCTGCTGGAACCACTGGCGCTGCTCGGAATCGGTGATGTGCGTGAATTCAGCGCCGATGGTGCGGCAATATGTCTGCTGCAACGCTTCGTGAATTTCGCGTAGGCTCGCTTCCTCTTTGCCGATGAACAGGTCGCCGGCACGGAAGGTCGTATCAAGATCGGCATTGGTCAAGCCGTAATGATTGATCGACAGGTCTGCAGGTGCAGGACGCTGCCACAGTCCCAGCGGGTCAAGCTGGGCTGCCTGGTGGCCACGCATACGGTAGGCCTGGATCAATCGCAGCACTTCGACTTGCTTCTTCTCGTGCTCACTGCTCACGCTGCCGGCGGAAACCGGTTGGGCGCGGCGCTGGTTCTTTGCCAGCAGCACGAAATGATCGCGAATCGTCGAGTGCGAAACATCAGTGGCAGAGTTGCCGTCGGCTGGCAACTTCTGAAAGTAGGTGCGCCACTCTTCTGGCACAGCGTTAGGGTCGTGCAGGTAGAGCTCATAAAGCTCTTCCACATAGGCAGCGTTTCCACCTGAAAGGTAGGCGCTGTTCCACATGCGCTGCATCACGCTTTCTTGCATGCTTGGTCACCCTCGGTTAGGGGAACACCATCGGTGTCGACACCGAGCAAACTTGCAGAAGTCCGAATGCAGCGACTAAAACAAGCCACCTAGGATCACACTGATAGTCCGGGTACCAGCCCGGATGCCCCTGCTTGTCTCATTTCTTCAAAAGAAGAGCTGCAGCTTATGGCTACTGCTCTGGTTATAGCCATGACGCGGGTTGAAGCCCGCGCCACAGCCTCTACGGTGCAACGGTTACAGCAGCTGAATCACACGCCGCTCGAAAGCAGCATGTTACGGATGTGACCGATGGCCTTAGTCGGGTTCAGGCCTTTCGGACATACGTTGACGCAGTTCATGATGCCCCGGCAGCGGAAAACGCTGAACGGGTCGTCAAGTGAAGCCAGACGCTCGCTGGTCTTGGTGTCGCGGCTGTCTGCCAGGAAGCGGTAGGCTTGCAGCAGCGCAGCAGGACCCAGGAACTTGTCCGGGTTCCACCAGAAGGACGGGCAAGAGGTCGAGCAGCAGGCGCACAGGATGCACTCGTACAGACCGTCGAGCTTTTCGCGCTCCTCTGGCGACTGCAGACGCTCGATGGCCGGAGCCGGCGTGTCGTTCTGCAGGTAAGGCTTCACCTTCTCGTATTGCTTGTAGAAGATGCTCATATCGACGACCAGGTCACGGATAACCGGCAAACCTGGCAGTGGACGAACGATCAGCTTGTTGCCTTTTACAACGGCAGACAGCGGCGTGATGCAGGCCAGACCGTTCTTGCCGTTGATGTTCATGCCGTCGGAGCCGCAGACGCCTTCACGGCAGGAGCGACGATAGGAGAAACCTTCGTCCTGCTCTTTGATCAGGGCCAGCACGTCCAGCACCATCAGGTCTTTACCACCGGTATCGACCTGGAAATCCTGCATGAACGGCGCGGCGTCCTGATCAGGGTTGTAGCGATAAACACTGACTTGCAACATGGCGGTCACCCTTAATAAGTCCGGACTTTAGGTTCGAAAGTCGGAACAGTCTTCGGCGAGAAGTTCACGGCACGCTTGGTGACGCGCTTGTCACCCGGGAAGTACAGGGTGTGGCACAGCCAGTTTTCGTCATCACGGTCTTCGAAGTCTTCACGGGCGTGAGCGCCGCGGGACTCTTTACGTACTTCGGCCGCGATGGCGGTAGCTTCAGCCACTTCCAGCAGGTTCTGCAGTTCCAGCGCTTCGATACGTGCAGTGTTGAACGCTTGCGACTTGTCGTTGATCTTCACGTTGGCGATACGCTTGCGCAGATCGGCCAGCTGAGCGATGCCCTTCTGCATGTATTCGCCGGTACGGAATACACCGAAGTAGTTCTGCATGCAGCTTTGCAGCTCGCGACGCAGGGTGGCAACGTCTTCACCGTCGGTACGGTTATTCAGCGCGTTCAGACGCGACAGTGCAGCTTCGATGTCGGACTCGGTAGCGTCGTCGTATTCGATGCCATCGGTCAACGCCTTTTCCAGGTGCAGACCGGCAGCGCGACCGAAGACCACCAGGTCGAGCAGCGAGTTGCCGCCCAGACGGTTCGCACCGTGTACCGATACGCAAGCCACTTCGCCTACCGCGAACAGGCCAGGAATGATCTGGTCCTGACCTTCGGCGTTCTGGGTGATCGCCTGGCCATGAATGTTGGTGGCAACGCCGCCCATCATGTAGTGGCAGGTCGGCACAACCGGAACCGGAGCAACGACCGGGTCAACGTGGGCGAAAGTCTTCGACAGTTCGCAGATGCCTGGCAGACGGCTGTGCAGCACTTCCTCGCCCAGGTGGTCGAGTTTGAGCATCACGTGGTCGCCATTCGGACCGCAACCGTTGCCGGCGATGATTTCCTTGACCATCGAACGGGCAACCACGTCACGACCTGCAAGGTCTTTCGCGTTCGGAGCATAACGCTCCATGAAACGCTCGCCGTGCTTGTTGATCAGGTAACCACCTTCACCACGGCAACCTTCGGTAACCAGTACACCGGCGCCGGCGATACCGGTCGGGTGGAACTGCCACATTTCGATGTCTTGTACCGGCACGCCAGCACGCAGAGCCATGCCGACGCCGTCACCGGTGTTGATCAGGGCGTTGGTGGTGGACGCGTAGATACGGCCTGCACCGCCAGTGGCCAGAACGGTGGCCTTGGCACGGATGTAGGAGGTTTCGCCGGTTTCGATGCAGATCGCGATCACACCAACGAATTCGCCTTCCTGGTTTTTCACCAGATCAACAGCGTAGTACTCGTTGAGGAACGTGGTACCGGCTTTCAGGTTGCCCTGATAAAGCGTGTGCAGCAGCGCGTGACCGGTACGGTCGGACGCAGCGCAGGTACGTGCAGCCTGACCGCCCTTGCCATAGTCCTTGGACTGGCCACCGAACGGACGCTGATAGATGCGGCCTTGCTCGGTACGCGAGAACGGCAGACCCATGTGGTCCAGCTCGAACACGGCAGCCGGGCCTTCCTGACACATGTATTCGATAGCGTCCTGGTCACCGATGTAGTCGGAACCCTTGACGGTATCGTACATGTGCCAGCGCCAGTCATCGTTCGGGTCGGCGGAAGCGATGGCGCACGTGATGCCGCCCTGCGCGGACACAGTGTGCGAACGGGTCGGGAAAACCTTGGTGATCACCGCAGTCTTGTGGCCGCCCTGTGCCAGCTGCAGCGCAGCGCGCATGCCGGCACCGCCACCACCAATAATGATGGCGTCGAAAGAAATCGTTGGAATGTTAGCCATGAATCAGATACCCCAGAGAATCTGCACACCCCAGACGAAGTAAGCGAACATCGCAACGCCGCATACTGCCTGGAAAAGGAAACGTATCGCCGTTGCGGACTTGCCGAACGCCATTGGCGTCAGGTAGTCGGTCGCGATGGTCCACATGCCGACCCAGGCGTGAGCGCCCAGAGCAACAAGGGCCAGCAGGCTGAAAATACGCATTCCGTTGTGAGCGAACAGTTCATGCCACTGGGCATACTCGAGGCCAGGATTGGCGACGATGTATCCGATCAGAAAGATGAAGTAAGCCGCGAGAACGACCGCAGACACACGCTGTGCCATCCAGTCATAGAGGCCCGAACGCGACAGGTTAGTGACGTTAGTTACCATATCCAGACTCCTGCCAGAACGATTACCACCACGGAAACGGCGATAACGATTTTCGAGCCCAGTTTGCCGCCTTCCAGCGTCTCACCGATGCCCATGTCCATGATCAAGTGGCGCACACCGGCTACCAGGTGATACAGCAGAGCGGACAGGATGCCCCAAATCACTAGCTTGGCTAGCGGACTGGTCAGACACGCTTTCACCTGACCGAAGCCTTCCTCGGAGCTCAGCGACTTGTCCAATGCGTAAAGCATGATGGCAAGGCACACGAAGAGGATGACACCGGAGATACGGTGAAGAATGGACGTGTAAGCAGTGACTGGGAGTTTGATGGTCCTTAGGTCTAGGTTTACAGGTCGTTGGCTTTTCACGGCTTTTTTTTCACACTGAAGAGCCCCTAACAATCAGGGCAAAGTTGTTGGGGAGTGCACTGGTCAGGTAACCACCACCCAGGGATGCGACCCCCAATGAAAGCAAGCCCAAAAGCCCTTGGCGGTCGGTGGCCGAGTATAGACAGTTAGGCTACTAATGACAACGCGTTCACCTACCCCCAATAGCGGATTGCACAAGTTGCATAAAAGGCGTAAATGGCAGGCAATTTCGAGGAAAAAGTCGGCTTAAAGCCTTCTGGAGCAAGACTTTAGGCAAATTGACATTCGAATTTATCTCACTATAGTGGTGCGGGCCCTGCGTGGGGGGTCTGTCTGATGGTTCAAGCATAAATAGGAGGCCACATGGCTGACAAAAAAGCGCAGTTGATCATCGAGGGCGCAGCCCCCGTCGAGCTGCCCATTTTAACCGGCACCGTTGGTCCCGATGTAATCGATGTTCGGGGCCTGACGGCCACGGGCCGCTTCACTTTCGACCCGGGTTTCATGTCGACCGCTTCGTGCGAATCGAAAATTACCTATATCGACGGCGACAACGGCATTTTGTTGCACCGCGGCTACCCGATCGAACAGCTGGCTGAAAAGTCGGACTACCTGGAAACCTGCTACCTGCTGCTCAACGGCGAATTGCCGACCGCAGAACAGAAGGCCCAGTTCGTCAGCACCGTGAAAAACCACACCATGGTTCACGAGCAGCTGAAAACCTTCTTCAACGGTTTCCGTCGCGACGCCCACCCGATGGCCGTCATGTGCGGTGTAGTCGGCGCCCTCTCGGCCTTCTACCACGACTCCCTGGACATCAATAACCCGCAGCATCGCGAAATCTCCGCGATCCGTCTGGTTGCGAAGATGCCGACCCTGGCAGCGATGGTCTACAAGTACTCCATGGGCCAACCCATGATGTACCCGCGCAACGACCTGACGTACGCGGAAAACTTCCTGCACATGATGTTCAACACCCCGTGCGAGATCAAACCGATCAGCCCGGTACTCGCCAAGGCCATGGACCGGATCTTCATCCTCCACGCCGACCACGAGCAGAACGCTTCGACCTCCACCGTGCGTCTGGCCGGTTCTTCGGGTGCCAACCCGTTCGCCTGTATCGCCGCCGGTATCGCCGCACTGTGGGGCCCTGCCCACGGCGGTGCGAACGAAGCCGTGCTGACCATGCTCGACGAGATTGGCGATGTGTCGAACATCGACAAGTTCATCGCCAAGGCCAAGGACAAGAACGATCCGTTCAAGTTGATGGGCTTCGGTCACCGCGTCTACAAGAACCGCGACCCTCGCGCGACTGTCATGAAGCAGACCTGCGACGAAGTGTTGAAGGAACTGGGCATCAACAACGATCCGCAACTCGAACTGGCCATGCGCCTGGAAGAGATCGCCCTGACCGACCCGTACTTCATCGAACGCTCGCTGTACCCGAACGTCGACTTCTACTCGGGGATCATCCTCAAGGCGATCGGCATTCCAACCAGCATGTTCACGGTGATTTTCGCCCTGGCACGTACTGTCGGCTGGATTTCGCACTGGAAGGAAATGCTCTCGAGCCCGTACAAGATTGGCCGCCCGCGCCAGCTGTACACCGGTTACGAGTCGCGTGACATCACCAAGCTGGAAGATCGCAAATAAGGGTTTTTCTTTTTTGTGATGGTTTAGTGGTGTGTCAGGAACGGCCTCTTATATAGAGGCCGTTTTTGTTTGTGGTCTCAGCGGCCTTCGGGCCGACTGGTTCTTGGATTCTGGGGGCATATCCGTTGCTGCGGGTGCTGCCGCTGGCGGTTTCGCTCTTACAGCGAGTCACCTTTTTCAGACGCCAAAAAGGTAACCCAAAAGGCTTTGCCCCGGCGTACGGCCCGCTCGCCGGGGCTCGGGGTACCTTCGTTACGGGACCGATCCGGGCGCAGCGGCTCCGGTTGGCTTCGCTGCACCTACACTCGCTGTGTACGACTGCGTCGTACGGTCGCTGCGCTCCCACACCCGGATCGATCCCGTAACGAAGCCTGCCGAAAGGGCAAAAGATCAAAAGCCAAAGCCAGATCAAGAGCCCCTCACCCTAGCCCTCTCCCAGAGGGAGAGGGGACTGACCGAGGTGTTTGGGCGAAACACGCCGACTTGCGATACCGAGTCGAATGCAGGTTTTGAACACCACACAAATCGGCTCCCTCTCCCTCGGGAGAGGGCTGGGGTGAGGGGCGAATCCACCGAAAATCTCAAGCCATGCGACGCTTCTAACCACTCAACAATGAGCGCAAGCTCGAGTGCTCTTGATCTTGATCCACCGGCGACGTCGGAAGGCTGAGTGGAGGGATTGATCCGGGCGTGGGAGCGCAGCGACCGTACGACGCAGTCGTACACAGCGAGTGTAGGTGCAGCGAAGCAAACCGGAGCCGCTGCGCCCGGATCAGTCCCGGAGCGAAGGAACCCGAGCCTGCGAGGGCCGAACGCAGGAGCAAGCCTTTTGGGTTACCTTTTCGGCGTTTGGAAAAGGTGACTCGCCGTAAGGGCGAAACCCTAAGCCGCCGTTACCGCAGCAACGGATATACACACCAAACCAACCGATAACCGCCCACAAAAAAAACGCCCCAATCTCTCAACCAGGGCGTTTTCTTGAAGCTTGCAGCTTGCAGCTTACATCTGATCTCTTAGTGCGAAACCGCCCCACTCGCCCCCAACCCGGTCTGCGAACGCACAAACTGCGGGAAGAACAGCGCCCGCTCATTGTCCGCAGCCGCCGACTTGTCGGTAATCGAGAAGAACCAGATCCCGATGAACGCAATCATCATCGAGAACAGCGCCGGATATTCGTAAGGGAAGATCGCCTTCTCGTGATGCAGAATCTGCACCCAGATGGTCGGGCCAAGGATCATCAGACCAACAGCACTTACCAGACCCAGCCAGCCGCCGATCATCGCGCCGCGAGTAGTCAGCTTCTTCCAGTACATCGAAAGCAGCAGCACCGGGAAGTTGCAGCTCGCCGCGATGGAGAACGCCAGGCCGACCATGAACGCAATGTTCTGGCTTTCGAACAGAATGCCCAGACCAATCGCCAGCACCGCCAGGGCGATGGTGGTGATCTTCGACACGCGAATCTCATCCTTCTCGTTGGCTTTGCCCTTCTTGATCACACTGGCGTACAGGTCGTGAGAAACCGCCGAAGCACCCGCCAGCGTCAGACCGGCTACCACCGCCAGAATGGTTGCGAACGCCACTGCCGAGATGAAGCCTAGGAAGATGCTGCCGCCCACCGCGTTGGCCAGGTGCACCGCCGCCATGTTGTTGCCGCCGAGCAAGGCGCCCGCTGCATCTTTGAAGGCCGGGTTGGTGCTGACCAGCAGGATCGCGCCGAAGCCGATGATGAAGGTCAGGATGTAGAAGTAGCCAATGAAGCCGGTAGCGTACAGCACGCTCTTGCGCGCTTCTTTTGCGTCACTCACGGTGAAGAAGCGCATCAGAATGTGTGGCAGGCCAGCGGTACCGAACATCAGTGCCAGACCCAGCGAGAACGCCGAAATCGGATCCTTGACCAGACCGCCAGGGCTCATGATCGCTTCGCCCTTGGCGTGAACCTTGATCGCTTCGGAGAACAGCGTGTTGAAGTCGAAGCCCACGTGCTTCATCACCATCAGCGCCATGAACGAGGCACCGGACAGCAGCAACACTGCCTTGATGATCTGCACCCAAGTGGTCGCGAGCATGCCGCCGAACAGCACGTACATGCACATCAGCACGCCGACCAGAATCACCGCAACGTGGTAATCGAGGCCGAACAGCAGCTGGATCAGCTTGCCGGCACCGACCATTTGCGCGATCAGGTAGAACGCCACCACCACCAGCGAACCGCAGGCGGACAGGGTGCGAATCTGGGTTTGCCCGAGGCGGTAGGACGCCACGTCGGCGAAGGTGTATTTACCCAGGTTACGCAGGCGTTCGGCGATCAGGAACAGAATGATCGGCCAGCCCACGAGGAAGCCGATCGAGTAGATCAGGCCATCGTAGCCGGAGGTGAACACCAGCGCGGAAATACCCAGGAAGGACGCCGCCGACATGTAGTCGCCGGCAATCGCCAGGCCGTTCTGGAAACCGGTGATCTTGCCGCCCGCCGCATAATAATCGGCGGCCGAATTGTTTTTCTTCGAAGCCCAGTAGGTGATGTACAACGTCGCGCCGACGAAGGCCACGAACATCAGGATCGCCGGGATGTTCAGCGGCTGTTTGGCCACCTCCCCCGTCAACGCGTCAGCCGCCCAGACACTCGGCGCGAAAGCCGCAACACTCAATAGAGCCAGTAGACGCCGGATCATTGCTGAGCCTCCTTGAGAATCGCATTGTTCAGGTCGTCGAACTCGCCATTGGCGCGGCGCACGTAGATGCCGGTCAGGACGAAGGCTGAAATGATCAGGCCGACACCGATCGGGATGCCCCAAGTGATCGAGGATTCAGGACTGAGTTTCGCCCCGAGCACGTGCGGCCCGTATGCGATCAGCAGGATGAATGCGGAGTACAGCCCAAGCATGATTGCCGAGAGAATCCAGGCGAATCGTTCCCTTTTCTGAACCAGCTCCTTGAATCGGGGACTGTTTTGAATCGAGAGGTAAATGCTGTCGTTCATTGTTTTTATCCTCGCAGCACAAATTATTGTTGGAACGTAGCTAATGTATGCGGCTGCGAGAGAGGTTCCAGACGACCTTAGTAGTAGATGGCCATGATGTTCTGGCCATTTTCAAGCACACACAAAAACAACTGTGGGAGCGAGCTTGCTCGCGAAGGCGCCGTATCAGTCGATATCGCATCAACTGACAGATTGCATTCGCGAGCAGGCTCGCTCCCACTGGGGTGTGGCGGTGTTTAAATTATTTGGTCCAGTCAGCTACACGATCCGGGTGTTTGGCTACCCAGTCCTTGGCCGCTGCATCAGGCTTGGCGCCGTCCTGAATTGCCAGCATGACCTCGCCGATTTCGTCTTTCGACGCCCACTGGAAGTTTTTCAGGAACTTGGCCACTTCCGGCGCCTTGGCGTCCAGGCCTTTGCTGCCGATGCTGTTCACGGTTTCAGCCTGGCCATACACGCCTTTCGGGTCGTCGAGGAAGCGCAGTTTCCACTTAGCGAACATCCAGTGCGGCACCCAACCGGTGACAGCGATGGATTCATTCTTCTTCTCGGCGCGGGTCAGTTCGGCAATCATTCCGGCGCCGGAACTGGCCTTGAGGCTGTACTTGTCCAGACCGTAATCCTTGATCGCCTGATCGGTCTTGAGCATTACGCCTGAACCGGCGTCGATGCCGACGATACGGTTTTTGAAGGTATCGTCGGTTTTCAGGTCTTCGATCGATTTGGCTTTGACGTACTCCGGCACGATCAGGCCGATCTTCGCGTCCTTGAAGTTCGGGCCGTAATCGACGACCTGATCCTTGTTTTTCGTCCAGTAGTCACCGTGGGTCACGGGCAGCCAGGCCGAGAGCATCGCGTCGAGTTTGCCGGTGGCCACGCCCTGCCACATGATCCCGGTGGCGACGGCCTGCAGCTTCACGTCATAACCGAGTTTCTGTTTGATCACTTCGGCCGCCACGTGAGTGGTCGCGACGCTGTCGGACCAGCCGTCAACGTAACCGATGTTCAGGGTCTGTTTTTCAGCGTTGGCGAAAGTGGAACTCATCGCAAGCGCCAGAGCGGCACCTGCGCCTAAAAGTCGTCGCATCTTCATCGTTTACTTCCCCGAAATGCTGCGCCCGACGGATGCCGGGCATCGTCAACGTATTGTTATGGTGCACAGCGCCCCCATCACGCCGGACCTCACACACCGAACATCAGCCGATTTTTCAAAAAGGGTACTGATGGTTTGATCATCAACCTCAAGCGGCCGGCGACCTGCTCTGTCAGCGACCTCAAGGCAGCGAGAAACGACATCAGAAAGCCATTAATCAAGCGCGATTAATTGACGCCAGACAATCCGCCCGAACTTTGCATGTACAACGCCTGCGAGCCACCTGCCCTTGTATAAATGCAGGTAACATGCGTCGCTTTGCAGCCACTCGGCCTGACCATGTCCGCAACGTCCCGATTTCCTTTTCTGCCATATCTGTTCGCCTGCCTGCTCGGGCTCCTGGCCCTTGGCGGTTTCTGGTATGGCCTCGGCCAACCGGTGATCCTGCCGGACGCTGCAACGCCGACACACAAGTTGCAATGCGCCTCCTACACACCGTTCGACAAGGACCAATCGCCGTTCGACGTGCCGTTCAAATTGCGCCCCGAGCGCATGGACGCCGACCTCGCGCTGCTGGCGACGCGCTTCGAATGCATCCGCACCTACTCGATGACCGGCCTCGACGCCCTGCCCGATCTGGCGCGCAAGCACGGTCTGAAGTTGATGATCGGCGCCTGGGTCAACAGCAACCCGGTCGACACCGAGCAGGAAGTCGAGCTGCTGATCAAATCGGCCAATGCCAACCCCGACGTGGTCACAGCCGTAATCGTCGGCAACGAGGCACTGCTGCGCAAAGAGGTCACCGGCGCGCAACTGGCCCGGCTGATCAACAAGGTCAAAAGCCAGGTCAAGCAACCGGTGACCTACGCCGACGTCTGGGAATTCTGGCTCAAGCATCCGGAAATCGCCCCGGCCGTGGACTTTCTGACCATTCACCTGCTGCCGTACTGGGAAGACGATCCGTCGAACATCGACGTGGCGCTGCAGCATGTGGCGGATGTGCGCCAGGTGTTCGGCAACAAGTTCGCGCCCAAAGACGTGATGATTGGCGAAACCGGCTGGCCGAGCGAAGGCCGTCAGCGTGAAACAGCCGTACCGAGCCGGGTCAACGAGGCAAAATTCATTCGTGGCTTTGTGGCGATGGCCGAGCAGGAAGGCTGGCGTTACAACCTGATCGAAGCCTTCGATCAACCGTGGAAGCGCGGCAGTGAAGGCGCGGTCGGCGGCTATTGGGGGCTGTTCGATGCCGATCGGCAGGACAAGGGCGTACTCGCCGGGCCGGTGAGCAACGTGCCGTACTGGAAAGAATGGCTGGCGGTAGGCGGATTGATTTTCCTTGGCACGCTGATGCTTGGTGGACGCGTGCGCAGCACACGTTCGGCGCTTGTGCTGCCACTGCTGGGCGCGGTCGCAGCGTGCTCGATTGGCGCCTGGGGCGATCTGGCTCGATTGACCACACGATTTGCCGGTGAATGGCTGTGGGTCGGCTTGCTGACCGGGTTGAATCTATTGGTCCTTGCGCATGCCGCGCTGACGCTAAGCGCGCGTAGCGGTTGGCGCGCGCGAGCCTTCGATTTCCTCGAACGGCGCGCCGGCTGGCTGGTCGTGGCGGCCGGTTTTGCCGCGGCGGTGATGATGCTGGAGATGGTCTTCGATCCGCGTTATCGCAGTTTCGCCAGCATGGCGTTCGTCCTGCCGGCGCTGGTCTACCTGTGCCGCCCGGTGAGCGTGCCGCGTCGGGAGATTGCTCTGCTGACCTTTATCATCGGCGCCGGGATTGCACCGCAGTTGTATCAGGAAGGGATGCTGAATCAGCAGGCGTGGGGCTGGGCGCTGGTGAGTGGTTTGATGGTGGTGGCGTTGTGGCGATGCCTGCGGGTTCGCAAGGCCTGATTTCAGCGCCTTCGAAATCGCCATCGCTGGCAAGCCAGCTCCCACAGGATTTCTGCTGCACACAAATGTTGTGTTCACCTCAATTCCTGTGGGAGCGGGCTTGCCCGCGATGACTGACTGTCAGGCGCTGCGGGACTCGCGGACCAGGCGCAACCCGGCAATCACCACCGCAAACACCGCTAATGTAGTGTTGTACAACGCCAGCGCCGGCAGGCCGAACACCAGCGCCAGCACCGCCAGCCACCACCCTGCCCGTCCCGGCACGACAAATGCCAATACCGCGGTGGCCACCGCCGCCCAGCCCACCACCTTGAAATGAATCATCAGCCCCAGATTCGCACGCACCACGCATTCCCAACGACTGGCCTCGTCGACGCAGATGCCCACCCACTGCCCGTCTTCCATGAAGCCATAGCGCGCGGCATAACCGGCGGCCAGCCACAGCGGCAACAAAACAAGCAGCACAATCACGGGCAAGCGGCGGGACATGGGGCACTCCAATCTGCGGAATTCGGCGGCCAGCTTAATCTGCCGACCGGCATTCGCAAGCACTAACAACTGTTAACTGTTCAGCAAGCCCTCGCAACGTGTATCGTCCAGCTACTATTACCCCGAATTCCGCCTGTTTGGTGCCGCAGCATGGCACTTTGGCGCACGGCCGGTGGTCATAGCCTGCGAACTTCAATCGGCACCTTCCTCTAAGGGATCTAGTCATGCTCCGTTCCTTGCGCTTCGCCGCGCTGTTCAGCGGCCTTATCTTGAGTGCGTCCGCGCTGGCGGTGGATATCGACGCCGCCAGCTATGGCTACCCGCTGACCAACCCGTTCGAGGCGACGATCGCCACGACCCCACCGGACCTGCGTCCGGAGTTGCCGCTGGACGACGACATCAATCAAACGGACCGCAGCCTCACCCTGCGCCCGGAGCGTGAATTCCAGCTGCCGGACAATTTCTGGGCAGTCAAGAAACTCACCTATCGCATCGCCACGCAGGACAAGCCGGCGCCGCTGATCTTCCTGATCGCCGGCACCGGTGCGCGCTTTGACAGCACGCTCAACGAATACCTGAAAAAGCTGTATTACAAGGCCGGCTACCATGTCGTGCAGTTGTCGTCGCCGACCAGCTTCGACTTCATCAGCGCCGCCTCGCGTTTCGCCACCCCGGGCGTGACCAAGGAAGATGCCGAAGACATGTATCGGGTGATGCAGGCCGTGCGGGCGCAGAACCCGAAACTGCCGGTCACCGAGTACTATCTGACCGGTTACAGCCTCGGCGCCCTTGATGCCGCGTTCGTCGCGCACCTGGACGAGACCCGCCGCAGCTTCAACTTCAAGAAAGTCCTGTTGCTGAACCCGCCGGTCAACCTCTATACCTCGGTGACCAACCTCGACAAGCTGGTACAGACCGAGGTCAAGGGCATCAACAACAGCACCACGTTCTACGAACTGGTACTGAGCAAGCTGACCCGCTACTTCCAGCAGAAAGGCTACATCGACCTCAACGATGCGCTGCTGTATGACTTCCAGCAATCCAAGCAACATCTGACCAACGAACAGATGGCCATGTTGATCGGCACGTCGTTCCGCTTCTCGGCAGCCGACATTGCCTACACCTCGGACCTGGTCAACCGTCGCGGTCTGATTACCCCGCCGAAATTCCCGATCACCGAAGGCACCAGCCTCACGCCGTTCCTCAAGCGTGCGCTGCAATGCGACTTCGACTGCTACATCACCGAGCAGGTCATTCCGATGTGGCGCGCGCGCACTGACGGCGGCAGCCTGCTGCAACTGATCGATCAGGTCAGCCTGTATGCGCTTAAGGATTACCTGCACGACAGCCCGAAAATCGCCGTCATGCACAACGCCGACGACGTCATCCTCGGCCCTGGCGACCTGGGCTTCCTGCGTAAAACCTTCGGTGATCGCCTGACCGTTTATCCACTGGGCGGCCACTGCGGCAACCTTAACTATCGCGTCAACAGCGACGCCATGCTGGAGTTCTTCCGTGGCTAAATATCTCCTGCTGATTGCAGCGTTCCTCTGTGCAGGCGTGGCCCAGGCCGACAACAGTAAAGCCGATGCCCCGGTAGTGGTCGACAGCGACGGCTTCAAGGAACCGCTGACCAAACTCAAGTTCAACCCGGGCCTGGACCAGCGCGAGTTCGAACGTTCGACGCTCAACGCGCTGAACGTCTATGACCCGCTGGAATCGTGGAACCGCCGGGTCTACCACTTCAACTATCGCTTTGACCAGTGGGTGTTCCTGCCGGTAGTCGATGGCTATCGCTACATCACCCCAAGCTTTGTGCGTACCGGGGTGAGCAACTTCTTCAACAACATTGGTGACGTGCCGAACCTGGTTAACAGCCTGTTGCAGTTCAAGGGCCAGCGCTCGATGGAAACCACCGCGCGCCTGCTGCTCAACACCACCATCGGCATCGCCGGCCTGTGGGACCCGGCCACCGCCATGGGCCTGCCACGCCAGAACGAAGACTTCGGTCAGACTCTGGGCTTCTACGGCGTACCGGGCGGCGCCTACTTCGTACTGCCGATCTTCGGTCCGTCGAACATCCGCGACACCGCAGGTCTGGCCGTGGATTACACCGCCGACACTGCGATCAACTTCCTCAACGTCGCCGAAGTCAGCTCCAACCACCCGGAAGTCTGGGCTTTGCGTGCGATCGACAAGCGCTACCAGACCAGCTTCCGCTATGGTCAGATGAACTCGCCGTTCGAGTACGAGAAAGTGCGGTACGTCTATACCGAAGCGCGCAAGTTGCAGATCGCCGAGTAAATCGGCTGCCGGAAAACACTGTGGGAGCGAGCCTGCTCGCGAACGCGGAGTACCAGTCTCTATCAATATTGACTGGGCTACCGCATTCGCGAGCAGGCTCGCTCCCACATTTGTTATGTGTTGCTGATTAACCCTTCAGCGCTTTCCAGAGCTTGCCTACGACCGAAACCACCGCCAACACCACCGCGCCAGCAATAATCCCCGCCACACCATTGAGCAGCATCGGCACGACGAACCCGGCGCTCCCTGCCGCTGCGCCAACACCTTCGATCCAGTGATGCAGCACCGGCACGCCATGGGTCAGGATGCCGCCGCCGACCAGGAACATCGCCGCCGTGCCGACCACCGACAGGGTTTTCATCATGTACGGCGCGGCGCTGAGAATGCCGCCGCCGATCTTTTTCGCCATCTGCCCGGGCTTCTGTGTCAGCCACAGCCCCAGATCGTCGAGCTTGACGATGCCCGCCACCAAACCGTAAACGCCCACGGTCATGACAATGGCTATGCCGGACATGACCACCACTTGCTGAGTCAGCGAGGCATCTGCCACGGTGCCGAGGGTGATGGCGATGATTTCTGCCGAGAGAATGAAGTCAGTGCGGATTGCGCCTTTGATCTTGTCCTTCTCGAACGCCACCAGATCGGTCGCCGGATCGGCCACTGCTTCGGTCAACTGTGCGTGTTCTGCCTCGTCTTCCTCTTTGCTGTGCAGAAACTTGTGCGCGAGCTTCTCGAAACCCTCGAAGCACAGGTACGCGCCGCCGACCATCAACAGTGGTGTCACCAGCCACGGTACGAAAGCGCTGATCGCCAATGCCGACGGCACGAGGATCAGTTTGTTGACGAACGAGCCCTTGGCCACCGCCCAGACCACGGGAATTTCCCGCTCGGCGCGCACGCCCGAAACCTGCTGGGCATTAAGCGCCAGATCATCACCGAGTACACCGGCGGTCTTCTTCGCGGCCATCTTGGTCATCAATGCAACGTCATCCAGAACGGTGGCGATGTCATCGATCAGCACCAGCAAACTGCTTCCTGCCATGAATCCTGTTTCCTTCTGTGTATGAATGTTGCCAAGCATAACGCGACCGCCGGCCACAGGCTGCATTGTTGAGCGCCGCTCAAGGCCGGTGCTACCATGCGCCACCGCCAGAACAGGCAAGGAACCACCGGGTTTATGAGCACAATCCGCGAGCGTAACAAAGAACTGATCCTGCGCGCCGCCAGCGAAGAGTTTGCCGACAAGGGCTTCGCGGCGACCAAAACCAGCGACATCGCCGCCAAGGCGGGATTGCCCAAGCCCAACGTCTACTACTACTTCAAATCCAAGGAAAACCTCTATCGCGAGGTGCTGGAAAGCATCATCGAGCCGATTCTGCAGGCCTCGACCCCGTTCAACCCGGACGGCGTGCCGAGCGAGGTGCTGAGCGGCTACATCCGCTCGAAGATCCGCATCTCCCGCGACCTGCCCTACGCCTCCAAGGTGTTCGCCAGCGAAATCATGCACGGCGCCCCGCACCTGAGCGCCGACCTGGTCGAGCAGCTCAACGCCCAGGCCAAACACAACATCGCCTGCATCCAGAGCTGGATCGACCGCGGCCAGATCGCCCCGATCGACCCCAACCACCTGATGTTCAGCATCTGGGCCGCGACCCAGACCTACGCCGACTTCGACTGGCAGATTTCCGCAGTGACCGGGAAGGACAAGCTTGATGAGGCCGATTATGAAGCGGCGGCGCAGACGATTATTCGGTTGGTGTTGAAGGGGTGTGAGCCGGATCGGTGATGTCGGTGGAACCGCTTCGCGAGCAGGCTCGCTCCCACATTTGGAATGCATTCTCCTGTGGGAGCGAGCCTGCTCGCGAATAGCCGCACCGCACACCTCAACTCATAACCAGATCGAATCCCACAACGGATAGTCGCCAAGGCTTTTGACCAGCCCTGCCCGCAATGGGTTGGCAATGACATACCGCGCCATCTTCACCAAATTCTCCTCTTTACGCAGTGCACGGTCATGGAAGCCAGGTTGCCAAAGGCTGGTCTTTCGACCGGTCGAAAGCTTTACCGCTTTGGTGCTGAGGGATTTGGTTCGCTGCATCAATTCGCCGAGCGAGCCACTCTTCAATTCAATCAGCCAGTGAAAATGATCTGGCATTACGACCCAAGCCAGAGAATTGGCCAATCCCGTTTCCTCAGCTGCCCGGAATTGGCTTACAAGCATTCTGCCAAGGAAGAAATCGCTGAATACGGGTTCTCTCCCGGCGGTATTGGCGGTCAGAAGGTAAATGCGGTTGTGTTCTGAATAGCGTCCGATGCGCAAGCGATGTGAAGCAGATAAACCCGGCATTCCGTTGCCTTCTCACAGGTTGATCATGAGAAGGCTAGCCGTGGAGATGGCAAAGGGAGCGTCAGACTTTTAGCAAGATGTGTAGCGCAGATCCTATTCGCGAGCAGGCTCGCTCCCACAGGGGCTTTCGAACACTCGAACATTTTGTGTCCAACCCAAACTCAATGCGGGAGCGAGCCTGCTCGCGAAAGCGGTTATTCAGACACTGACATTCAAACAGCCACCCCGCCATCCGCCCGCAAATCCAGCGCCTCCACCGCTTTGATCGCCACCTGCTCATCCACGTCCGACAAATCCCCACTGATCCCGATCGCGCCCAGCACTTCACCCGCCTGGTTGCGAATCAGCACGCCACCCGGCGCCGGCACGACACTGCCCTGCCCCATGCTGTTCAACGAAGAAAAAAACGCCGGGCGTTGTTGGGCGTCCTGGGCGAGCAGGCGTGAGCCTTTACCCAGGGCGATGGCGCCCCAGGCCTTGCCGATGGCGATGTCGGGGCGCAGCAGGCTGGCGCCGTCTTCGCGTTGCAGGGCGATCAGGTGGCCGCCGTTATCGAGTACCGCGATGGTCAGCGGTGCGGCGTTGATGCCGCGTCCTGCGTTGATGGCTTCGCTGACCAGGTTGACTGCGACTTTCAAGGTTAAAGCGCTCATGGTGCCGTCCTCATTTTGTTATAGGGAAAGTCGTGGGACTGCGCGTTTGTGCCGCAGTCCGGTGACACAAATAGAACACAATGAGTTATTTTTTTGTATACAATAATTCTCGAAAAGCGCCACATGCGACGAAAAGCCACAGCACATCGGGCTTCCGACGAATGAAACAGCCGCTTGAGAAAATGGATTGACCTGCGCCGTCCGCCGTGAATACACTCTGCGCAAAGCCACTTGTATACAATTACAAAACGTAAAGAGGCACAAAACAATGAGCAAAATGAGAGCAATCGAAGCCGCCGTTCTGGTGATGCGCCGTGAAGGGGTTGATACCGCTTTTGGCATCCCGGGCGCCGCGATCAACCCGCTGTACTCCGCCTTGCAGAAGGTCGGTGGCATCGATCACGTCCTTGCTCGCCACGTTGAAGGCGCCTCGCACATGGCCGAGGGCTACACCCGCACCAAGGCCGGCAACATCGGCGTGTGCATCGGCACGTCCGGCCCTGCCGGTACCGACATGGTTACCGGGCTCTACAGCGCCTCGGCCGACTCGATTCCAATCCTCTGCATCACCGGTCAGGCACCCCGCGCCCGTATGCACAAGGAAGATTTCCAGGCTGTCGACATCACCAGCATCGTCAAGCCAGTCACCAAGTGGGCAACCACGGTTCTGGAGCCGGGCCAAGTGCCTTACGCATTCCAGAAAGCCTTCTATGAAATGCGCTCCGGCCGTCCAGGCCCTGTACTGATCGACCTGCCGTTCGACGTGCAGATGGCCGAAATCGAATTCGACATCGACGCTTACCAACCGCTGCCATTGGCCAAGCCGACTGCGACCCGCGTTCAGGTTGAAAAAGCTTTGGCTTTGCTGGATCAAGCTGAGCGCCCACTGCTGGTGGCCGGCGGCGGCATCATCAACGCCGACGCCAGCGACCTGCTGGTCGAGTTCGCCGAGCTGACAGGTATTCCGGTCATCCCGACCCTGATGGGCTGGGGCACCATCCCTGACGACCACCCGCTGATGGTCGGCATGGTCGGTCTGCAGACTTCGCACCGTTACGGCAACGCGACGATGCTCAAATCCGACGTGGTGCTGGGCATTGGTAACCGTTGGGCCAACCGCCACACCGGTTCGGTTGACGTCTACACCGAAGGTCGTAAGTTCATTCACGTCGACATCGAAGGCACGCAGATCGGTCGTGTGTTCACGCCGGATCTGGGCATCGTTTCCGACGCCGCCGCAGCGCTGACCGTGTTCATCGAAGTCGCCCGTGAATGGCAAGCCGCCGGCAAGCTGAAGAACCGCAGCGCCTGGCTGCAGGATTGCCAGCAGCGCAAGGCCAGCCTGCATCGCAAGACCCACTTCGACAACGTGCCGGTCAAGCCGCAGCGCGTTTACGAAGAAATGAACCAGGTGTTCGGCAAGGACACCTGCTACGTCAGCACCATTGGTCTGTCGCAGATTGCCGGCGCGCAGTTCCTGCACGTCTACAAGCCGCGTCACTGGATCAACTGCGGCCAGGCCGGCCCGTTGGGCTGGACCATTCCGGCGGCGCTGGGCGTGGTGAAGGCCGATCCGAACCGCAAAGTCGTGGCCCTGTCGGGGGACTATGATTTCCAGTTCATGATCGAAGAACTGGCGGTCGGCGCTCAGTTCAAACTGCCGTACATCCACGTAGTGGTGAACAACTCGTACCTGGGCCTGATCCGTCAGGCCCAGCGCGGGTTCGAAATGGACTACTGCGTGCAGCTGTCCTTCGATAACCTGAATGCGCCGGAACTCAACGGTTACGGGGTTGACCACATCGCAGTCGCCGAGGGCCTCGGCTGCAAGGCGCTGCGCGTGTTCGAACCGTCGGAAATCGCCCCTGCCCTGCGCAAGGCCGAACAGATGATCGAAGAATTCAAAGTGCCGGTGATCGTCGAGATCATTCTGGAGCGTGTGACCAACATCTCCATGGGTACCGAGATCAACGCGGTCAACGAGTTCGAAGACCTGGCACTGGTCGGCAACGATGCGCCGACGGCGATTTCGATGTTGGATTAACTGCTGACTGCTCTCCCTGTGGGAGCGAGCCTGTGTGGTGAGGGGATTTATCCCCGTTAGGGCGCGAAGCGGCCTCAAAACCTGAAACCGCGGCGTATCAGGTACACCGCATACAATGGTTTACGACTGCTTCGCAGCCGAACGGGGATAAATCCCCTCGCCACAGCTCGCTCCCACAGGGGACCTCACAAGATTTACGGGAGACCACCATGCCGCGTTTCGCAGCCAACCTGTCCATGCTGTTCACCGAACAGGATTTCCTTGCCCGTTTCGACGCCGCCGCCAAGGCCGGTTTCAGTGGCGTGGAATACCTGTTCCCGTACGACTTCAGCTCGGCTGAAATCAAGGCAAAACTCGAGGCCAACGGGCTGACCCAAGTGCTGTTCAACCTGCCGGCCGGTGACTGGGCCAAGGGCGAGCGCGGTATTGCCTGCCTGCCGGATCGGGTCGAAGAGTTCCGCGCCGGGGTCGATCTGGCGATCGCTTACGCACAAGTGCTGGGCAACACCCAGGTCAACTGCCTGGCCGGTATCCGCCCGCAAGGCGTTGACGATGCCACCGTGGAGAAGACCTTCGTTGCCAACCTTAAATATGCCGCCGACAAGCTGCAAGCGGTGGGCATCAAACTGGTGATGGAAGCGATCAACACCCGCGACATTCCCGGTTTCTACCTGAACAACACGGCGCAAGCCCTGTCGATTCGCGAACAGGTCGGCAGCGCCAATCTGTTCCTGCAATACGACATCTATCACATGCAAATCATGGAAGGCGATCTGGCCCGCACCCTGCAATCGCACCTGGGCGAGATCAACCACGTGCAACTCGCGGACAACCCGGGACGCAACGAGCCGGGCACTGGTGAGATCAACTACCGCTTCCTGTTCGAACACCTTGATCGCATCGGCTATCAGGGTTGGGTCGGTTGCGAATACAAACCGCTGACCACCACCGAAGCGGGCCTGGGTTGGTTGAAAACCCATAACGCAATCTAAGAAACACAGCAAATCCCCTGTGGGAGCGAGCCTGCTCGCTCCCACATGAAAAGTAGCTCCCCTATTTGCTTGAGCACGACAAAAACAAGAGGATTTTCTCATGGCTAAAATCGGATTCATCGGCACCGGCATCATGGGCCACCCAATGGCGGCGAACCTGCAGAAAGCCGGTCACAGCCTGTTCCTGTCGCAACACCACGACGCGGCCCCGGCCGATCTGGTCGCCGCTGGCGCCGTCGCCCTGGCCAACCCGCGCGAAGTGGCGCAGGAAGCCGAATTCATCATCGTCATGGTTCCGGATACTCCGCAGGTCGACGACGTGCTGTTCCGCGCCGACGGTGTTGCCGCCGGTATCGGTAAAGGCAAAGTGGTCATCGACATGAGCTCGATTTCGCCGACCGCGACCAAAGCCTTCGCCGCCAAGATCAACGAGAAAGGCGCGCAGTACCTCGACGCGCCAGTGTCCGGCGGTGAAGTCGGCGCCAAGGCCGCAACCCTGAGCATCATGGTCGGTGGCGACGCCGATGCCTTCGAACGCGCCCTGCCGCTGTTCCAGGCCATGGGCAAGAACATCACCCTGGTCGGTGGCAATGGCGACGGCCAGACCGCCAAAGTGGCGAACCAGATCATCGTGGCGCTGAACATTCAGGCTGTCGCTGAAGCCCTGCTGTTCGCCTCGAAAAACGGTGCCGATCCAGCCAAGGTGCGTGAAGCGCTGATGGGCGGTTTCGCTTCTTCGAAGATTCTCGAAGTGCACGGCGAGCGCATGATCAAAGGCACCTTCGACCCGGGCTTCCGCATCAGCCTGCACCAGAAGGACCTGAACCTGGCCCTGCAAGGCGCCAAGGAGCTGAACATCAACCTGCCGAACACCGCCAATGCCCAGCAAGTGTTCAGCACCTGCGCGGCCATCGGCGGCAGCAACTGGGACCACTCGGCGCTGATCAAGGGCCTGGAGCACATGGCCAATTTCTCGATTCGCGACAAAAAATAAAGCCTGCACAAAACCCTGTGGGAGCGAGCCTGCTCGCGAAAGCGGCTTCACATTCAACATCCATGTTGGCTGACATACCGCGTTCGCGAGCAGGCTCGCTCCCACAAGGGTTCCGAGTTGCCCTTTCGAATAACAAGAATTCCGGGAGCCCGCCATGTCGGTCGATCCGCAACAACTGCTGCGCGAGCTGTTTGCCACAGCCATCGACGCGGCTCATCCGAACCAAGTCCTCGAAGCCCATTTGCCTGCCGATCGCAGCGGTCGGGTGATCGTCATCGGCGCCGGCAAAGCCGCTGCCGCCATGGCGCAAGTGGTCGAGCGCTGCTGGGAGGGTGAAGTCACCGGCCTGGTGGTGACCCGCTACGGCCACGGCGCTCCATGCGAAAAAATCGAAGTGGTCGAAGCCGCGCACCCGGTGCCGGACGCCGCCGGTCTGGCCGTGGCCAAACGTGTGCTGGAGCTGGTCAGCAACCTGACTGAAGACGACTGCGTGATCTTCCTGCTTTCCGGCGGCGGCTCTGCCCTGCTCGCCCTGCCGGCCGAAGGCATCACTCTCGCCGACAAACAGGCGATCAACAAAGCCCTGCTCAAATCCGGCGCAACCATCGGCGAGATGAACTGCGTGCGCAAGCACCTCTCGGCGATCAAGGGTGGCCGCCTCGGCAAGGCCTGCTGGCCGGCGACGGTTTACACCTACGCGATTTCCGATGTGCCGGGCGACCTCGCCACCGTCATTGCCTCCGGCCCGACCGTGGCCGACCCGAGCACCTCAGCCGAAGCACTGGCGATTATCAAGCGCTACGGCATCGACATTCCTGCCTCCGTGCGCACCTGGCTGCAAAGTCCGCAATCGGAGACGGTCAAACCCGGCGACCCAAGCCTGGCGCGCAGTCATTTCCAGTTGATCGCCCGCCCGCAGCAATCGCTCGACGCGGCTGCGGTGAAATGCCGGCAGGCCGGTTTCAGCACCTTGATTCTCGGCGACCTCGAAGGCGAGTCCCGTGAAGTGGCGAAAGTCCACGCCGGCATTGCCCGGCAGATCATCAATCACGGCCAGCCGCTGGCGGCGCCCTGCGTGATTCTCTCCGGCGGTGAAACCACGGTAACCGTGCGCGGCAATGGCCGTGGCGGGCGTAACGCCGAATTCCTCCTCAGCCTGACCGACAGCCTCAAGGGCCAGCCCGGCGTCTATGCGCTGGCCGGCGACACCGATGGCATCGACGGCTCGGAAGACAACGCCGGCGCGATCATGACCCCGGACAGCTACGCCCGCGCCGCCGCACTGGGTCTGAGCGCCAGCGACGAGCTGGATAACAACAACGGCTACGGCTACTTCCAGGCGCTCGATGCGCTGATCGTCACCGAGCCGACCCGCACCAACGTCAACGACTTCCGCGCCATTCTGATCCTTGAGAACTGCAAATCATGACGCCTGATAAAAAGGTCAAAATCCTCGCCACCCTCGGCCCCGCCGTCGACGGTATCAACGACATCCGCGAGCTGGTCGAGGCCGGGGTGAATATCTTCCGCCTGAACTTCAGCCACGGTGATCACGCCGACCACGCCAAGCGCTATCAATGGATCCGCGAAGTCGAGCGCCAGCTCAACTACCCGCTGGGCATTCTGATGGATCTGCAGGGGCCGAAACTGCGCGTCGGCAAGTTCGCTGACGGCAAGGTGCAGTTGCATCGCGGTCAGGCGTTCCGCCTCGATCTCGATACGACAGCGGGCGATGAGCGCCGGGTCAACCTGCCGCATCCGGAGATCATTGCCGCGCTGGAAGCCGGCATGGACCTGCTGCTCGACGACGGCAAGCTGCGTCTGCGCGTGGTCACCAAGTACGCCGATGCGATCGACACCACCGTGCTCAACGGCGGCGAACTGTCTGATCGCAAAGGTGTGAACGTGCCGCAAGCGGTGCTCGACCTGAGCCCGCTGACCGCCAAGGATCGCCGCGATCTGAGCTTCGGCCTGGAATTGGGTGTGGACTGGGTCGCGCTGTCGTTCGTGCAGCGCCCGCAGGACATTGTCGAAGCCCGCGCATTGATCGGCGACAAGGCATTTCTGATGGCGAAAATCGAGAAGCCTTCGGCGGTCGAGCAACTGCGTGAGATTGCTGAGTTGAGCGATGCGATCATGGTCGCTCGCGGTGATCTTGGTGTGGAAGTGCCGGCGGAAAGCGTGCCGCAGATTCAGAAAAACATCATCACCACCTGCCGTGCGCTGGGCAAACCGGTGGTGGTGGCGACGCAGATGCTCGAGTCGATGCGTTTCTCCCCTGCCCCGACCCGCGCCGAAGTCACCGACGTCGCCAACGCCGTGGCCGAGGGCGCCGATGCCGTGATGCTCTCGGCGGAGACCGCGTCCGGTGAGTACCCGCTGGAAGCCGTGCAGATGATGAGCAAGATCATCCGTCAGGTTGAGAACGGCCCGGACTATCAGACCCAGCTCGACGTCAGTCGACCGAAAGCCGAGGCGACGGTTTCCGATGCGATCAGCTGTGCGATCCGCCGGATCAGCAACGTGCTGCCGGTCGCGGTGCTGGTCAATTACAGCGAGTCCGGCGCCTCGACGTTGCGCGCATCGCGGGAACGGCCGAAAGCACCGATCCTCAATCTGACGCCGAACCTGCAAACGGCGCGGCGCTTGAGCGTGGCGTGGGGCATTCATTCGGTGGTCAACGATCGCCTGCGTCAGGTCGACGAAGTCTGCTCGACCGCACTGGAGATTGCTCAGGCGCAAGGCATGGCCGAGCGTGGCGACACGCTGCTGATCACCGCTGGCGTGCCGTTCGGGCAGCCGGGGTCGACCAATTCGCTGCGCATCGAGACGTTGATTTAGCGCCTGTACCGGCCTCTTCGCGAGCAGGCTCGCTCCCACAGTTGATTTGTGTGCACCACAAACTCAATGACTGGACGCAGATCCATGTGGGAGCGAGCTTGCTCGCGAAGCAGGCGCCTCGGTTTCCCTGACTTTCAGAACTGCCATGCCTGCCAATCACTTCAACACCCACTGCCCCGACTGGGCCGAGGCTTTGCTCAACGGTTTCAGTCAAATTTTCTTTCAGCGTCATCCGCTGTGCGGCCTGCTGTGTCTGTTGGCGATTCTGCTGACCGCGCCGGTGCTGTTCGCCGGGGCGCTGCTCGGTGGCGTTGCCGGTCTGCTCACCGCGCAGCGGCGCAACTACGCCAAGGCCGATCGCCAGGCTGGTCTGTTCAGCTACAACGGCGTGCTGCTCGGTCTGCTGCTGAGCCTGTATTTCCCTTGGTCGCCACTGCTGCCGCCGTTGATTCTTGCGGCGGGCGGCTTGAGTGCGATGCTCACTCAGCAGTGGCTCAAACACGTGTACCGCAGTCGCGCCATACCGGCGTATACCTCGCCGTTCGTGGCGCTCAGCTGGGTGCTGCTGGTGTTCGCCGAGCCGTCCGCGCCGATGGCATTGGTCGACCTGAGCACGACAAATCTGCTGGCCGCTGAACTGCGCGGATTCGGCCAGGTGATGTTCCTCGACCATCCATTGGCCGGGGCGTTGATCGCCAGCGGTTTGCTGCTCGCCGATCGCCGTGCGTTCTGCTGGGCGCTGCTGGCGTCGGCGATCGGCCTCGGTTCCAGCCTGCTGCACCACGAAACGTCCGCCGCACTGCTCGGGCTCGGTGGCTACAACGCCGTACTCGCCGCCCTCGCCTTCAGCTCGCAACGGCAACATCCGTGGCTGCCGCTGCTCGCAATTGTTCTGGCACTGCTGGTGACGCCGCTGTTTGCTGCCCTTGGATTGGCGACGCTAACCGCGCCGTTCATCCTCGCCTGCTGGTTGATCCGGGCTGGCATTCAAATGCTTGGCAAAGCGTCGCTTGCGCATGAGTCTTGCGCTCACGAGGAGAATCACCCTAGGCTGCGCTGATCTTCGATTCAGGCGTTATCCATGGACAGCAGCAACAATTGGCGCGAACGACTTTACGTCATGATTTTCCAGAGCGACACCCCGGCCGGGCGTCGCTTCGACGGCATCCTGCTGGTGATCATCCTCGCCAGCCTAGTGATCGTGATGCTCGACAGTATCGACAGCATTCACCGTAATTACGCCGACGTTCTGGCCTATATCGAGTGGGGCTTCACGGCGATTTTCCTCGGCGAGTACATCCTGCGTCTGTACTGCTCGCCCAAGCCGCTGCGCTATGCCTTCAGCTTTTATGGCCTGGTGGATCTGCTGGCGATCGTGCCGGGCATTCTCGCGCTTTATTACAGCGATGCGCAGTATCTGCTGATCATCCGCATCATTCGGATGCTGCGGATTTTCCGCGTGCTCAAGCTCAGCCCGTATCTCAAGCAAGCCAACTATCTGATGTCGGCGCTGCGCGGCAGCAAGCAGAAAATCGTCGTGTTTCTGGTCAGCGTATGCACGCTGGTAACGGTGTTTGGCACGCTGATGTACGTGATCGAAGGCCCGGAACATGGCTTCACCAGCATTCCCAAAGGCATCTATTGGGCGATCGTGACTTTGACCACTGTGGGTTTCGGCGACATCGTGCCGAAGACGCCGCTGGGCCAGGTGATCTCCTCGCTGGTGATGATCACAGGTTATTCGATCATCGCTGTGCCCACAGGAATCTTCACCGCTGAGCTGGCCAATGCCATGCGCGGCGAGCAGCTGCAACATGACTGCCCGGGCTGCCAGAAAAAGAACCATGAACAGAGCGCAGCGTTCTGTTCGCGCTGCGGCAGTCAGCTGTTCAAGAAAGTGGAATAAGCACAGAGCTTTTTAATCTTTAAGCGACTATGCGAGGCCCGCTATAGTCGCTGGCAAATCGCCTCATTTTTGACACGACACCCCACAGAACAAGGAATGCGCAGTGAAAAAACTCTTTGGCGCCTCACTTCTCGCCGCCGGCCTGGCCTTGGCCAACATCGCCCAGGCAGCACCGACGCTGCTCAACGTTTCCTACGACGTGATGCGCGATTTCTACAAGGACTACAACACTGCGTTCCAGAAGCACTGGCAAGCCGAGCACAACGAAAACATCACCGTGCAGATGTCCTTCGGCGGCTCGAGCAAGCAGGCGCGTTCGGTGATCGACGGCCTGCCGGCTGACGTCATCACCATGAACATGGCCACCGACATCAATGCCCTCGCCGACAACGGCAAACTGGTCCCGGACAACTGGGTCACGCGCCTGCCGAACAACAGCGCGCCGTTTACCTCGGCCACGGTGTTCATCGTCCGCAAGGGCAACCCGAAGGCCCTGAAAGACTGGCCGGATCTGCTCAAGGACGGCGTACAGGTGATCGTGCCAAACCCGAAAACTTCCGGTAATGGCCGCTACACCTACCTGTCGGCCTGGGGCTATGTGCTGAAAAACGGTGGTGACGAGAACAAGGCCAAGGATTTCGTCGGCAAGCTGTTCAAGCAGGCGCCGGTGCTCGACACCGGTGGCCGCGCGGCCACCACCACGTTCATGACCAACCAGATCGGCGACGTACTGGTGACCTTCGAAAACGAAGCGGAAATGATCGCCCGCGAGTTCGGTCGCGATCAGTTCGAAGTTATCTACCCAAGCGTCTCCGCAGAAGCCGAGCCACCGGTTTCGGTGGTCGACAAAGTGGTCGACAAGAAGGGCTCGCGCGCTGCGGCTGATGAGTACCTGAAGTACCTGTGGTCGCCGGAAGGTCAGGAAATTGCTGCGGCCAACTACCTGCGCCCACGGGATCCGGCGGTGCTGGCGAAGTACACCGATCGCTTCCCGAGAGTGGATTTCCTTTCGGTGGAGAAAACGTTTGGTGACTGGCGCACGGTGCAGAAGACGCACTTCAATGATGGTGGGGTATTTGATCAGATTTACACGGGCCAATAAGGCTTGCTCTGAAAAACAAGAGGCGACCCACTGAGGTCGCCTTTTTGTTGAGCCCGGTTACCCTCACCCCAGCCCTCTCCCAGAGGGAGAGGGGGCCGACCGAGGTGCCTTGCGTCAGACATCGACCTGCGAGACCGAGTCGATTATGGATTCACCGAGTAACGTTCAGATCGGCAGGATCCCAAGCATCCCCCAATCAGTCCCCTCTCCCCCCGGGAGAGGGCTAGGGTGAGGGGCTTTTGGGCGAGAACAGTAATCTTATGACCACCTCCCTCGCGACTATCCTCGATCAACCGATCAGTCATTACACAACGTAATAAGAGTTATCATCCGAAACTGTCTTCTGCCAACCCGCGTTGTCCATTAGCCTTCACCGCTTTCCTGTGCCCGACCCGAGTATTCCTATGCCCACCACTCACGCAATGACCCGAGGCATGGTGCTGCTGTTCGCCTTCTGCTGCGGCGCCATCGTTGCCAACATCTACTATGCACAACCGATCATCGGCCTGATCGCGCCGGACATCGGCCTGTCCGACACGATGGCCAGCTTCATCGTCTCGTTGACGCAGATCGGTTATGCGCTGGGCCTGTTCTTCCTGGTGCCGCTGGCCGATCTGCTGGAAAACCGGCGGTTGATGATCGTCACCACCCTCGTGGCAATCGCCAGCCTGCTGGCGGCGGCGTTTACCGATCAGCCGAATGTGTTCTTGCTGATTTCGTTGCTGGTGGGGTTCAGCTCGGTGTCGGTGCAGATCCTGATTCCGCTGGCCGCGCATCTGGCGCCGGAAGAATCCCGTGGCCGGGTGGTGGGCGGGATCATGGGCGGTTTGCTGCTGGGTATTCTGTTGGCGCGACCGGTGTCGAGCGTGGTCGCCGATCACCTCGGCTGGCGCGCCATGTTCATGATCGCCGCAGCGTTGATGGCGGCTATCAGCGTGGTGCTGGCGCTGACCGTGCCCAAGCGCCAGCCAGATCACAGCGCTACTTATGGCCAGTTGATCGGTTCGCTATGGACACTGCTGCGCCAGCAACCGGTGCTGCGTCAGCGGGCGTTTTACCAGGGTTGCATGTTTGCCACGTTCAGCCTGTTCTGGACCGCCGTGCCGCTGGAACTTGCACGCAACCATGGCCTGTCGCAAAGCGAAATTGCGATCTTCGCTCTGGTGGGCGCGATCGGTGCCATCGCCGCGCCAATCAGCGGCCGCCTCGCTGATGCCGGCCACACACGCATCGCCTCGCTGCTGGCCATGCTCTTCGCCAGCCTGAGCTTCCTGCCCGCCTTCATCCACCCGGCCTATAGCGTCATCGGCCTGGCCGTGACCGGCGTGGTGCTGGACTTCTGCGTGCAGATGAACATGGTCCTCGGCCAACGCGCGGTGTACTCGCTGGACGCGAAAAGTCGTGGCCGTTTGAACGCGCTGTACATGACCAGCATCTTTATCGGCGGCGCCTTCGGCTCCTCGGTGGCCAGCGCGGTGTACGAGCATGGCGGCTGGTTGTGGATCGTGATTGTCGGCAGCGTCTTTCCGCTGTTGGCGTTGGTGCGGTTTCTGAGTGTTTCACGACGCGCTTCATTGGCCACGGCTTAAGGCTTCAAAAGCTTCGCGAGCAAGCTCGCTCCCACAGGTTTTGGGTGACCTTCGAATCACTGCAATACACAAAACCAGTGTGGGAGCGAGCCTGCTCGCGAAGGCGTCAGTTCAGATCATGTTTGCACCGACTGACACAGCGCTTTCGCGAGCAGGCTCGCTCCCACAATTGCGCAGCCCCTCAATACCGAACCAGTTTCTCCATCGCCGCATCCGCTAGAAACGAGGAGCGGCTTTTGACGTTGTGCTCGCGTACATAGCGATCAATACGCTGAATCACATAGCCGGGCAGCGTAACGTTGACCTTTTCGGTCTTGCCCAGGTACGGCGAGATATCCAGTTCCAGCATGCCCCAGCCCATCTCGGCAAAATCCGGATGATTGCGATGCGCCGCTGCCGAGGTCGGCATCGGAATCGCCTGACCGGCCGCCGCGATCTCCTGCAGCATGAGGTGAGCCACTTCCACGGCCGCGTTGTAGGCCTCCTCAAAGCTGTCCCCGGCCGTGACTGCGCCGGGAATATCGGGGATCTGAATACCGATGGCAGTGTTCTCGTCACCCCACTCGATGCAGATGGGATATTGCATTACGGATCTCCTTCATGACGGGTTGGCGGGCTGAATAACCCCGCGCGCCGCCGAATGCTTTTGACTGTCCCCAGCGGTAAATCCTTTTTCGGATGCGGGACGGCAATCGTGTTCGGGTTGTAACGATGAGTGAAGATGTGATGACTGCCCGCAACCCGATCCAGCGTCCAGTCCGCCTCCTCCAGCTCCTTCATCAATAGCCTGCTCTGCACCAACCGCCTCCTTGGCCTGGCCCATCAAAAGTAACTCTAGAGTTATCTTTACTCAAGCACAGAATGGGACGGGGTGATGGTTGGTAGTTTTACAAGGTGTGATTCAAACGGTAAAAAAAACGGCGATCCCAGGATCGCCGTTTCTCTTACTGCCCGAACTTCTTCCCCAACCCCGGCGGGACGCCGTGGATGTTGGTGTCTTCCCACGGGCCGTTGGGGCTGACCGAGCGGCTCCAGCCGTTGTTCCAGCGGTAGTAGGTGCGCTGGCGGTAGAAGGTGTTGGTCTGGTCGTCGAGCACGTAGACGCCGAGCTTCTGGTCCCAGTGGCTGTTACCGCCCGGTGGCGGGGCGAAGCTGGCCGAGGTGCGGGGCACGGGCTTGGCGGGTTTGGCCGGGATGCTCTTGCCGGGGCTTGGCGAGGTCGACGGGGTTGGGCTTGGCTGCGACGGCGGGATCGGCGGCAGGCTGGTGGTCGGTTCCGGGCGTTGTACCGCACATGCACTCAAGCCCAGGGCCAGTGTGAGGACTGTGATGCGGGCGATGGTGTGCATGGCGGTGCTTTCCTGTTGGGTCCGGTTACTTGTCCGGGCTGTCGATGGTCAGTTTTTGGAGCGCTGTGGTGCTGCTGGCCAATGGGCCGCTGCGACCGATCCACTCACCGACAGTCGGTTGACCGGCCCGTGAGATGCGCGCAACCAGTTGGACTTCAGGGAAGTTGGACAGTTTCAACTGCGGCATCATTGCGTCGGCATCGCCCAGTTCGACGGTCACCGGCAGGTCAGCCACGGTCAGGCGTTTGGCCGCCAGCGGCGCCGGTGGGCCAGAAGTGGCGCGGGCGAAGATGAACACGCTGTCGCCCGGTTGCACCTTGCCTTTGAGTTCGCTGGCCAGATACACGCTGACTGTCAGCAACGCGCTTTTCGGCGCCGCTGCCTGGGCAACCTGGCCACCGCTGGCTTTCAGGCGTTCGGCGGCACGCTCGATGCCGCCTTGCAGCGCAGCGCGAGAGTTGTCATCCGGCGGCAGTTGCGCGAGCAGGCGATTCCAGTAGTCGATGGCCTCCTGATAACGCTCACCTTCGAACGCGGCGATGCCGAGCAGGCCGAGGCTGGTGACTTCTTTCGGATCAGCCTTCAGCGCTTCGTCGGTCAGTTTCTGAATCTGCTCCGACCACTTTTTACCGTCAGCAAAATACTGCGCCTGCGCCCATTGGCCGAGCAGCTCCGGCTGGCGACCGGAGAGGTTGGCGGCGCGTTCGAACATCTTCGCCGCGTCTGCCGGGCGGTCCTGAGCCATGTAGGTACGGCCGAGGAAATACAGACCTTCAGCGGAATCCGGTTGTGCGGCAACCGCACGTTCCAGACGCTGGGTCATCTCTTCCATCGACTGCGGTGCCTGAGCGAATTCGCGGGTCAGTTCGACCTTGTCGGCGGCGCCGAAATGCAGGTACAGACCGAGGCCCAGCACCGGTACCAGCACAGCGGCCAGCAGCGGCAACGGTTTACCCAGGCGCGAGACACGCGGCGTGGCGGCGCCTTCGGTGTCGGCGAGCAGTTCACGCGCAGCTTCCGCGCGGCCGCTGTCCAGTTGCGCGGCGTCGAGCACGCCCTCGGCCTGCTGCGCTTGCAGCTCGGCCACCCGTTCCTGGTACAGCGCGACGTTCAACGCGGTGCGATCTTCTTCCCGCTGGGCGCGGCGTTCGCGCAGCACCGGGATCAGCAGAAAACTCAGGGCGACCAGAAGCAACAGCCCTGCGGCGAGCCAGAAATCAATCATTCTTGGTTTTTATCCAACAGTTGGTCGAGGCGCTGACGTTCTTCGGCAGACAGCGATGACGGCGTTTCGGCGCGTTGCCCGCGACGCCTGCGCACGATCAGCGCGATCACCACGAAACCACCGAGCAGCAGCCCGGCCGGGCCGAACCACAGCAGCGCGGTCTTGGCATTGAGCGCCGGTTTGTAGCGGACGAAATCACCGTAGCGATCGACCATGAAGTCGATGATCTGCTGATTGTCCTTGCCCTCGCCGAGCATGCGGAAAATCTCCTTGCGCAGGTCGGCGGCGATCGGCGCGTTGGAGTCGGCAATGTCCTGGTTCTGGCATTTGGGGCAGCGCAGTTCCTTGGTCAGTTCGCGGAAACGCTCGCGGTCGCCCTCTTTGGCAAATTCGTAGGTGTCGATGGCCGCATGGGCGACACCGGCCAGGCTCAAACCCAGCACCACCGCTGCGAGAAAACCCTTCATGGCTTGGCCTCATCGACCAGCGCCTGATACTTGGCTGCGAGTTTTTCGCGCCAGACCTGCTCGTCGATCACCCCGACGAACTTGTCGCGGATGATGCCTTTGGCGTCGATGAAGAAGGTTTCCGGCGCGCCGTAGACACCAAGATTCAAGCCCAGCGAACCCTCGTCGTCACGGATATCCAGCGCATATGGATTGTGGAATTCCGCCAGCCACTTCAAGGCATCAGCGTTGGTGTCCTTGTAGTTGATGCCGTAGATCACCACGCCGCGCTCGGCGAGTTTGTTCAGCACCGGATGCTCTACGCGGCAAGAAATGCACCAGGTGCCCCAGACATTGACCAGCGCCGGTTTGCCGAGGATGTCGGCCTTGGTCAGCGTCTTGTCACCCTGCACACTCGGCAGGGAAAACTCCGGGAACGGCTTGTTGATCATCGCCGACGGAAGCTCCGCCGGATCCAGATACAGCCCACGATAAAGAAACACCGCCACCAGCAGAAAAATCGCCAGCGGCAACAACATCAACCAACGCCTCATGCCGCCGCTCCCGTCATGCCCAGCGCTTCGCGCACTTTGCTTTTCACCTTGACCCGATAACGCCGATCCAGCGCCGCCAGCAAACCACCCAATCCGGTGAGCAAGCCGCCGAACCAGATCCAGCGCACGAACGGTTTGACGTGTACGCGCACGGCCCAGGCGCCGTTATCCAGCGGCTCGCCGAGGGCGACGTAGAGATCGCGGGTGAAACCGGCATCGATGCCGGCTTCGGTCATCACCGAGTTCTGCACGGTATACAGACGTTTTTCCGGGTGCAGCACGCTGATTTCCTCGCCGTCACGAATGACGCGGATGGTGCCTTTGTCCGAGGTGAAATTCGGCCCTTCGAAATGCTTGGCGCCTTCGAAGACGAACTGATAACCGGCCAGATCCATCGACTCGCCCGGTGCCAGACGCAGGTCGCGCTCGGCACTGTTCTGGCTCGACAACACCACGCCCAGCGCGCACACGGCGATGCCGAGGTGGGCGATCTGCATGCCCCAATAGCTGCGGGTCAGCGTCGGCAGACCTTTGATCAGGCCTTTGTGCCGAGTCTTGTCGAACAGATCGCGCACGCCGGCGAGCAACACCCACGCCGCCAGCAGGAACGTCGCGATCACTGCCCAGTTGAAATCGCCGTACGCCACGCCGGCCACCACGGCCAATGCGACGCTGCCGAGCAGCACCGGAGTGAGCATGCTCGCCAGCCATTTCACTGGCGTGTCCTTCCAGCGCACGATCACGCCGATCGCCATGACCAGCATCAGCAACGCCATCAACGGAATGAACAACGCGTTGAAGTATGGCGGGCCGACCGAGAGCTTGGCGCCGCTGATGGCATCAAGAATCAGCGGATACAACGTGCCAAGCAGGATCATCGATGCAGCGACGACCAGCACCAGGTTGTTGCCCAGTAGCAAAGTCTCGCGCGACCACAGGTTGAAGCCAACCTGACTTTTCACCACCGGCGCACGCAGCGCAAACAGCGTCAGCGAACCGCCGACCACGAACAGCAGGAAAATCAGGATGAACACGCCGCGCTCGGGATCCGAAGCGAAGGCATGCACCGAAGTCAGCACGCCCGAGCGTACGAGGAAGGTGCCGAGCAGGCTCAACGAGAACGCGGCGATCGCCAGCAACACCGTCCAGCTCTTGAACACGCCACGCTTTTCGGTAACCGCCAGCGAGTGAATCAACGCGGTGCCGACCAGCCACGGCATGAACGAGGCGTTTTCCACCGGGTCCCAGAACCACCAGCCGCCCCAGCCGAGCTCGTAGTACGCCCACCACGAACCGAGGGTGATGCCGATGCCGAGGAAGGCCCAGGCGACGATGGTCCATGGCCGCGACCAGCGCGCCCACGCCGCATCGAGACGCCCGCCGAGCAGCGCGGCGATAGCGAACGCGAACGCTACGGAGAAACCGACGTAACCCATGTACAGCATTGGCGGATGCACGATCAGGCCGATGTCTTGCAGCAACGGGTTGAGGTCGCGACCGTCGGCGGGAATCTGCGGCAGGATCCGCGCGAACGGGTTTGAGGTAAGAATCAGAAACAGCAGGAACCCGGTGCTGATCATGCCCATCACCGCCAGGACGCGGGCGAGCATGACTTGCGGCAACTGCCGGGAGAACACCGACACGGCGAAGGTCCAGCCGCCGAGGATCAACGCCCACAGCAGCAGCGAACCTTCGTGGGCGCCCCACACCGCGCTGAATTTGTAGTACCACGGCAGCGCGCTGTTGGAGTTCATCGCCACGTAGCCGACCGAGAAATCGTCGGTCATGAACGCGTAGGTCAGGCAGCCGAAGGCAAACAGCAGAAAGGCAAACTGGCCCCACGCTGCCGGTTGCGCCAGGCTCATCCACAAGCGGTCACCGCGCCACGCGCCGAGCATCGGCACCAGCGCTTGGACCAGTGCAAAACACAGCGCGAGGATCATGGCCAGGTGGCCCAGCTCCGGAATAAACAGTGCGGCGGCCATCGATCAACCCTCCTTCACAGGCGTCGGTGCGGATTGACCGCTGTCCTTCAGCGCTTTGGTCACTTCCGGCGGCATGTACTTCTCGTCGTGCTTGGCCAGCACTTCATCGGCGACCACCACGCCATCAGCGTTGAGCTTGCCGAGGGCGACAATGCCCTGCCCTTCACGGAACAGATCCGGGAGGATGCCGCGATAGGCGATGGTCACGGATTTGTTGAAGTCGGTGACGACGAATTTGACGTCCAGCGAATCCTTGGAGCGTTGCAGCGAACCGGCCTCGACCATGCCGCCGGCGCGGATGCGCGTGTCTTGCGGCGCTTCGCCGTTGGCGATCTGCGTCGGCGTGTAAAACAGATTGATGTTTTCCTGCAGCGCGCTCAGGGCCAGGCCGACAGCAGCGCCCACTCCGACCAGAATCGCCAGAATGATGATCAGACGTTTTTTGCGCAGCGCATTCACTTGCCGTTCTCCCGGCGCAGACGACGCGCCTCTTGTTGCAGATAACGCTTGCGCGCCGCAATCGGCGCCACCACGTTGAGGGCCAGCACCGCCAGACAGATGCCGTAGGCCGACCAGACATACAGGCCGTGATGGCCCATGGCGAGAAAATCGCCGAATGAAGCAAAACTCATCGCACCGCCTCCAGACTCTGCTGCACTTCGGTCTTCACCCAACTGGCGCGGGCCTCGCGCTTGAGCACTTCAAGACGCATGCGCAGCAACAGCACGGCGCCGAAGAAGCAGTAGAAACCCAGCACCGTCAGCAGCAGCGGCAGCCACATTTCCGCGGGCATCGCCGGCTTTTCCGTGAGGGTGAACGTCGCGCCCTGGTGCAGGGTGTTCCACCACTCCACCGAGTATTTGATGATCGGAATGTTGATCACGCCAACAATCGCCAGCACCGCGCAGGCCTTGGCGGCGCTGTCGCGGTTGCTGATGGCATTGCCCAGCGCGATCACGCCGAAATACAGAAACAGCAGAATCAGCATCGAGGTCAGGCGCGCATCCCACACCCACCACGACCCCCAGGTCGGTTTGCCCCAGATCGCCCCGGTAACCAGCGCCACGGCGGTCATCCACGCACCGATCGGTGCGGCGCATTGCAGGGCGACATCGGCCAGTTTCATCTTCCACACCAACCCGACCACGCCGCACACGGCGAGCATTACGTAGATCGACTGGGCGAGCATCGCTGCAGGTACGTGGATATAGATGATGCGAAAGCTGTTGCCTTGCTGGTAATCCGGCGGCGCGAAGGCCAGACCCCAGACCACGCCAACGCCGATCAGCAGCAACGCTGCAATGCTCAAGCACGGCAGGAACTTGCCGCTGATGCCGTAGAACCACTTGGGCGAGCCGAGCTTGTGAAACCAGGTCCAGTTCATACTGTTTCCATCACGGTTGCCGCTCATCATCGCGAGCTGGCAGAGGGTCATGCCTTTCTTCTGGAAGAAGTGGTCAATTTTTGACCAGGCCTCATTATTATTCGCCGACGCTGATCTTCAGGCCAGCGGCTATTGCAAAGGGTGTCAGGGTGATCGCCAGCGCTGTGAGGCTGGCCATCCACAACAGGTATCCGGTCGCCGGCATGCCTTGCAGCGCCGCTTGCAACGCGCCGCTGCCAAGGATCAACACCGGGATGTACAACGGCAGAATCAGCAGCGCCAGCAACAGGCCGCCGCGCTTCAGACCGACCGTCAGCGCCGCGCCGACTGCACCGAGCAGGCTCAACACCGGCGTGCCCAACAGCAACGACAGCAGCAGCACCGGCAGGCACGCGGCCGGCAAACCGAGCATCAACGCCAGCAACGGCGACAGCAGCACCAGTGCCAGACCAGAGAACAGCCAGTGTGCCAGCACCTTGGCCAGGACCAGAAGCGGCAGCGGGTGCGACGAAAGGACCCACTGTTCCAGCGAGCCGTCTTCGAAGTCACTGCGAAACAATCCGTCCAGCGACAGCAGGACCGACAACAACGCCGCCACCCAGACTAACCCCGGGGACAGGTTTTGCAAGACTTGAGTTTCCGGGCCGACGGCCAGCGGGAAAAGGGCAATGACGATGGCAAAGAAAATCAGCGGATTGGCCAGCTCCGCCGGGCGGCGGAACAGCAGTCGCGATTCGCGGGCAAGCAGCAGGCTGAAGACACTCATACCGCCCATTTCCCCAGATCGATGTCGCGATAACCGGCTGGCATGCGGCTCAGGGTGTGGTGGGTGGTCAGCACCACCAGGCCGCCGCGTTCGCAGTGGCCGGCCAGATGCTCTTCCAGTTGCGCAACCCCCTGCTTGTCCAGCGCGGTGAACGGTTCGTCGAGAATCCACAACGGCGGGCTGTCCAGATACAACCGCGCCAGCGCCACACGGCGCTGTTGGCCGGCGGAAAGACTGTGGCAGGGAACGTCTTCGAAACCGCGCAATCCTACCGCTGCCAGCGCCTGCCAGATCGCCTCGCGCTCGGCGGGATGATGCAAGGCGCACAGCCACGAGAGGTTTTCTTCGGGAGTGAGCAGATCCTTGATCCCGGCGGCGTGGCCGATCCACAACAGGTTTCGCGCCAGTTCGCTGCGTTGCTCGGTCAACGACTGACCGTTGAGCAGTACCTGGCCGTCGGTGGGTTGCATCAAACCGGCGAGCAGACGTAAAAGACTGGTCTTGCCGCTGCCGTTGGGGCCGCTGATCTGCACCATGTCGCCACTGGCCAAGCGCAATTCGAGGTTTTCGAAAAGCAGCCGCAGATCGCGTTCACACGCCAGGGCAACGGTTTGCAGGACAGGACTGGTCAAGGGATCACGGGCCTTATACGGTTCAAGTCGGCTCTGGAGCGGCCGTTAAAGAGATGCAGCATAGATGCTTTGATCGCTCGATCTGGCGAGCTGGATCAAACAATTGCCAGGTTTTTTGAACGAAGCGCACGACGCGCGGCATTATACATGCCGTGCCTTACTCTCAAGAGCGCAATTTCCTCAGGTTGTGTCCGCGTATGACAGGCGAAATGAACATCCTCCCGCTACCGCCCACCGTGCCGGCGAGCGCTCGCCCGCAGACGGGTGAACTGCTCAAGCTGCTGACGCCGGTCGAGGGATTGATCGGCGCGGGGCAAAGCGCCAAGGCTGAGGTGTTGTCGCTCAAGCAGGCCGATCAGACCTTTGAATTGCTGCTCAAGGTGACCCTCGACACCGGCCGTCAGACCACCGTGCAGGCCAGCAGCAACCTGCCGTTGCCACAGGGCACCAACCTGGCGATCACTCAGCCATCGGCCGGCAATCTGGCGATCACCGTGCAACAAGCGATTGCCAGCAGCGTCGCCACCCTGACCCGCATCGATACCGCGCAATTGCCCGCCGGCACCTTGCTGCAAGGCAAAGTCGTGACCTCGCAAGCCCTGCCGCAGACGCCGGGGCAAGCGGCGGTATTTCGCTCGATGGTCACCCTGCTCAACACCGCATTGAGCGGCAGCACCTTGACCGTCGACAGCCCGCAACCGCTGCGCATCGGCACCTTGTTGTCGGCGCAGGTGCAGGATGCGCAAACCCTCAAATTCGTGCCGCTGAGCAGCCGTCAGGAGCAACTGGCGGTCAGTCAGCAATTGCTCGGTCAGCAAAGTCGTCAGGGCTCGCTCGATGGCCTGCTGAAGATGTTGCAAAATCTGCCGCCTACCACTGACCAGACCTCGGCCGATCTGCGCGCGGTGGTCGACAAGCTGCTCGCCAGCCTGCCGGACGTGCAACAAATGAGCACCGCCAAAGGCGTGGCGCTGGCCTTGGCCAACAGCGGCGCGTTCCTCGAAGCGAAATTGCTCGGCGGACAAAATCCCACGCTCGCCCCGGACATGAAGGCCGACCTGCTCAAACTGATCGCGCAACTGACCCCGGGCCTGCCAAGCAACACCAATTTCAATGCAATCATCGCCGCCAACACCCTGGCGCAAGCGCTGCCGAGTTTCGTCCGGAACGCCCTCGGCACCCTCGGCCAGGTCAGCGCCAAACCGGTACCGAGCAGTTTCCCATTGCCCGAACGGCTGCTGGCAAAACTCGAAGGCGAAGGTGATCTCGAACAACTGCTGCGCCTCGCCGCCGCTGCGGTGTCGCGTCTGCAAAGCCATCAGCTGTCGAGCCTGGAACAGACCGGCGTCACCGACGATGGCCGCCTGCTCAGCACCTGGCAGCTGGAAATCCCCATGCGCAATTTGCAAGACATCGTGCCGTTGCAGGTCAAGTTCCAGCGTGAAGAAGCGCCGGAGCGCGAGCCGCAGCCACACGAACGCCGCGATGAGCGCGAAGCCAAACAGCAGTTGTGGCGCGTCGATATGGCCTTCGATCTGGAACCGCTCGGGCCGATGCAGATTCAGGCGCAACTGATCGCCGGCAGCCTGTCCAGTCAGCTGTGGGCCGAGCGGCCGTACACCGCCGATCTGATCGAGAACAATCTGTTTGCCTTGCGCCAGCGCCTGCTCGATTCCGGGCTCAACGTCGGCGACCTCGACTGCCACCACGGCACGCCGCCGCAAGGCAACCAAACCCGCCTCGAACACCGCTGGGTCGACGAAACCGCATGAACGATTCCACTGCTCCACGCCAGGCCATCGCCCTCAAATACGACGGCAACCACGCCCCGACCCTCACCGCCAAGGGCGACGAAGAACTGGCCGAAGAGATCCTACGCATTGCCCGCGATTACGAAGTGCCGATCTACGAGAACCCTGAACTGGTGCGCCTGCTGGCGCGGATGGAACTGGGCGACAGCATCCCCGAAGAGCTCTATCGCACCATCGCCGAGATCATCGCGTTTGCCTGGAACCTGAAAGGCAAATTCCCCGAGGGACAGGACCCGAACGCGCCGATGGTCGAGAAGGACATCACCGCACGCGGGAATGATTATTGAAATCAGGTCCATGAGGGCCTGAGCAGTCTGCCTCCAGCCATTCGTCGCGACTGTCAGATCTGACAGTTGCATGAAAGTTCGTCGTAGCTCCAGATAGGACCACAGCGCCGGTATCAACGCGATACCGGCGATACGTCTTTCAGGAGCGCTCCGATGACCTTGAAGTCAGACTCGAAAAAAACGTTTGCAAGTACCTCTTCCACACAGTTATACCCGCCGGATATAACTGGGCTGGTCAAGCCGATCGACGGCGATGAGGGGTATGACGGTGGCCTCGGTGCCGCCGCCCTGACCGCTGATTTACTCGTTATCGTAGATCCCTGGCTTTACCAGGAAATAGGCGACAAATGCTTCCTTTTCTGGAAAGACGAAATAACCCCCGTCCGCACCGAGTTTATCGATACGCCAGAAAAACTTAACCTCCCCGTACACTTTCGTATCCCGTCCAGCCAAATCCAGGATGGCGCCGCCTTTCCGGTGTTTTATCGCGTCAAGCGCCGCAGCGGCAACGAGTCGGACTCGGTCAATCTCAAGATATTGGTCAAACGCGCGCTGCCAGGGGGAGTACTCGACAAACCGGAACCATCTGGTCATCCCGGACTGCCCTACACGCTCATCCCGGACATCACGGCCGGCATTGACAATGAGATGGCGAAGCAAGGCATTGTCAAGCGTATCGCGTCCTATCAGAACATCTCTGTATACGACCGAATCGTCGCGCGATGGGGTAATGATGAGCAGGTAATCTACTATCCAGTCACGCCAGAGCAAGCCAGTGATCCGCAAAATCATCCGATCCTGCTTACGTTTGATGAGTATCTGATCAAGCGTGCAGGGGATGGCAAACACTTGGTTACTTACCAGGTGATTGATCGTTGCGGGAACCGGCCGCATGACCACGCGGCGTGGTCCGTTGCCACTGAAGTCAATGTCCGCGTTAAAAAAATCCCGGCGCCGACCGTGACGGGTGAAGAGGCAGGAGTGCTGGACCCGGCTTTTGTCGAGAATGTCCAGGTGATTGCTTCAGGCGTCGGACTGGTCGCCGGCGACAATGTCCGGGTTCAATGGCAAGGACGTACGGAACATGAGACGGACCCGATGACCTATTCGGGAAGCGGCGACCTTGCGTTTCCAATTCCCCCCGGATGGGTCAATGAAAGCGACCAGAGTGTCGTCAGCATTACGTTGCGCGTAGAACGCTCCGAGGAAAAACTCACGTCCGACGCAAAAACCGTGAACATCAAAACCACGATCGTTCTCAAGCCGCCCAAGGTACTGGAGGCTTACGGCGAAAATCACGATCGCCTGAAGATGGCCGATATTTATGAAGCACGACACGTCACCGTCCAGGTTCAGCAATACGTGGGGATGGCGATCGGGCAAACCGTTCGTGTGCGTTGGGCATCAGAGCGTCATGTCTACGACAGCGACATCACCACCGTAGCGGCGGTCGGTGCAATGAATATCTTGGTTCCACGTATGGAAGTTGTGGATTCCATTGGAAGTACCGTGCCTGTCAACTTTACGGTTCGCACTTTTATCAACGGCCCATTGCATCGCGCTGAACCATTGCAACTGAAAATAGATGTTCAACCGTTCGAACTACCTCCACCGAGATTTTCATCTGACCAAACCCTGGTCACCGTACGTTATCCGGCAATGACTGACGGATACCAGGCCCGAGTGCGCTGGGGCGGAGTCGTTACGCGCAGGACGGAATGGCAGAACATGCATCCCGATAACACGGCGGCGTTTTCGATCCCGACTGTATGGCTGAATGAAAACAAAGGAACAACTGTGCTGATCAACTACAGCGTTCACCAAACCGGTTCAAACGAACAGAGCCAGTTCTCCCAGGTATTGAGAGTGGCGCTGTAAACAACAGTGCAATCCACGATTGCGCAGACATCAGGCAAGGAGTGTCAAGCATGGCTATTGAACAGATGTCATGGGATCGGCGTCGCCCGAAGGTACTCGAAGCGCCGGCGGACCAGCTGAATTTTAACAATGTGTATGGCCGACATTACATCAATGTGCAGGTGCCCCATTACACCGGGATGGTTGCAGGACATACCCTGAAAGTACGCTTCGCTTCGGGCCGGCATACCTTCCGAACCGAGACATTGACCATTGCAAAACCTTCCCCGATAAACCTGATCATTCCGATCCTGGAGGTCGTCGATGCAATCGATAGCGAGGCGTCTGTCAGCTCTGCCCATCCAGAACGATTCTTCGATGAACTTCAGCATTCCTGAGCAATGGCGCTCAGAAAATAGAGGCAAGGAGGTACTGATTAATTACAGCCTTCATCGATCGGCCTCTGGCGATAACCTGATGTTCTCCCGACTGCTGCGCGCAACACTATGAACAAGCCTTGAAAACACTCAAAACATGGAATGAAATTTGACTTACATTCCATATTTTCATCCTCTGACCAAGACTTAAACACCGAGCTCAATTACCAATCCTGCTACAAACCCGGCAAAATCATCCTCGATCTCACACTTCAAAACTCATTGGTGCGTCTGCTTCCCGACTGGCGAAATTATCTGTTCATCCAAATGAAAACTAAATGATGCGGCCTCTCCGTTGAAGGTCAGCCGTATAATGGGGAGGTAACTGCTTGTTTGCTCAAAATAATCATTTTGCATGAAGCGGGCACCATTCAAAGCAGCCGCCGGAGTGGAGGAATAAACATAAACGAACGCCTCCAAGGGTAGCTTCTGCGGAATACCTGCAGGCCATGGAGCGATAACGACTTCATTGGCCCAATCAAGATCAGCGGCATGTTCAAAATGGCTTCGTCCTTGTAAAAAAATTGTGAACTGCGCTTTGTCAGGACCTAGACTGCACTGATGATAAAGGCGATTCGCCGTCCCGCTGACCGAGTGATAGTGTGCTTTCCATGCATCAAGGGTAAGAATATTCATTTCTTCACAAGAATCGCCTTCATTTGGAAAATACTGGTGGCGCCCACAGTATTGCGCCCTATACGTTCCAGCTGCGCCATCTCCGGGAAATGAGCAACGTACCGTCACAGGTTGTGAATTCGACTTGATGGCAAAGTCCATAGACTTGAATATGAAACCATGCTGCTCCGCGTTATAAAGTGCCTTCACCTTTAGGTCCTTGCGAAGGAAAGAGAAAGACACCCCGTTGCGGGTGATCGAGTTGGGACTGGGATCCCAAGCGTGATAACTGCTTGTTGCCTTTGCTGCCCTGATCAATATGCCATTACAAAAATAAGCAGATCTTCCACTGCAATCGTTTGAAACATCCAAGAAACGGGCATTCAGCTGCTCCGCTACTGTCTGCCCATAAACCTGCTCTGCACTGGAAAAACTGAACACATTCTTGTCAGATGCAGATAAATTCAACTTGACGATGGGTATATAAAGCGAGGTCGCCAAATAATAATCACGTTGAAACTTCTGTGCATCTGCCAATTTTGCTGGAGTCGAGCCATCATAGAATACCGCCTCTACAGGTAATAGCTCTGGCTTGGTTTCATCCCAGGTCTGAACCAAAACCTCTAGCGGCTTGGCCGTCCAGTTGGCATCAACAAGTTTATGCGCTTCGAGGCTGGCTTTGAATTGCGCGGCTACCACAGTACTCAACGAGCATTGGTTCTTGGGCAGCGAACCATGCTCCTGAAAGTTTTTCAGCCATGCCCCTGCTGTTGTAGCCGGTACCGCGAGCTTGGCGCAATTGGCCAGATCCACATTCAGTAGCGCCGATTTAGGCGCAAACCCACATCCATGCTCGGCGCGAGCATCAAGTGATTCAGTCGGGAAAGGATATATGCAGCGCAGATTCAGTGCCTTGTCGTCAACTAGAGCTGACGTTTGATCTTTCAGGATGAACCCGCTTTTTCTGTTTCCGTTCAACGTCGTACTGCCCACATCCGAGCGGATATAAGTAAACGCAACAGAACCGAGGGTTGTCGCCTTGAATCCGTAATCCCAGAACTTGAAACTCGTACTGTAATCCACCGCCCGCAGAAGAACACCGGAGCAATAGTAGGCAGGTGTTCCGTTTGAACACTGCGATACAGTGCTTTTGTATCGGGCATTCATATCCGTCACCAACGCCTGACCAGACATGGCACTAGCCTGCGCGACAAACAGTGAAAATAAACATAAAAGACATTTCATTCTTTCAGCCTCAAAAAACATTGAAAAGGAGAGAAATCAACACTTTAAAAGCCGGTAAACCATAAAGTTTTTTCGAAGCTTACTTCCAGATTTCCGACTGCTCATCCTCATGAAAACTGAATGCAGTCGGCGAGCCATCGATCAAAGTAACCCGTATAACCGGCAACAAGCCCCCTGTAACATTAAAATAATCTTGCTGCGCATATTTCGCCCCCTCCACCCCTACTGCACGAGATTGGTTAAACAGGTAAAAAAAAGCCGCAATAGGTAATTGCGCAGGTATCCCCTCCGGCCAAGTTCTCAACATCACTTCATTATGGTATGGCCGCTCTTCCGCTGGCCGCTCGAAATTATTCCGAGCTTGTAGACTTAACGCGAACTGACTCTTATCAGCTGCAAAACCGCATTGATTCCTATTTCTTTGAGAAAAATAACCTGACCCACCCACTGAACGATAATGGACTTTCCATTGTTCAATTGTCGTCACGCCCACTTGTGGACATGAACGACTGGTTTGCGGGTAGTAATCATTCGGGCCACATCCCCTATCGGTTGGCCGACTAAATGTATTCGCATCAGATGGATACGAACATAACAGGGGCGTGGAATAACTACCCAATTTCTCGGCAGTATCAAAATCCTTGAAAATAAACCCTTGAGTTTCGCCCCACACCAGAGTTTCGATGCCTAAATCCTTTCGAAAATAGGAGAACGACACGCCGCCTGTTTTTATCGAGTGTGGACTCGGGTCCCAAGCATGGTATTTAGGACTAGTGCCGGTCACCCTCATAATCACACCACTGCAATAGTAAGCAGCCCGGCCTCCACAGTCGTTTGCTACGTTGGCATATTTATTGTTCAAACGTTCGGCTGCCGATTGACCGAACACCTGATCAGTAGTCGAGTAGCTGAATACATTTGCATTCACTGCTGTGAGGTTCAGTCTCACGATTGGTACATACAGCGATGTTTCTAAATAGTATTCCCGTTGAAATCTCTGTGCATCTGCCAACTTTTCCGGCGCTGAGCTTTCATAAAACAGCGCCTCTAATGGCAGCTTTTCCGGTCTACTTCTGTCCCACGTCTCTATCAGGACTTCAGTAGGTTTAGTCGTCCAAGCCGCGCTCACCAATTTGTGAGCTTCCAGAGTAGCCTTGAACTGGACCGCAACCACAGTGCTCAAAGAACATTGATTCTTGGGCAGCGAACCATGCTCCTGAAAGTTTTTCAGCCATGCCCCTGCTGTTGTAGCCGGTACCGCGAGCTTGGCGCAATTGGCCAGATCCACATTCAGTAGCGCCGATTTAGGCGCAAACCCACATCCATGCTCGGCGCGAGCATCAAGTGATTCAGTCGGGAAAGGATATATGCAGCGCAGATTCAGTGCCTTGTCGTCAACTAGAGCTGACGTTTGATCTTTCAGGATGAACCCGCTTTTTCTGTTTCCGTTCAACGTCGTACTGCCCACATCCGAGCGGATATAAGTAAACGCAACAGAACCGAGGGTTGTCGCCTTGAATCCGTAATCCCAGAACTTGAAACTCGTACTGTAATCCACCGCCCGCAGAAGAACACCGGAGCAATAGTAGGCAGGTGTTCCGTTTGAACACTGCGATACAGTGCTTTTGTATCGGGCATTCATATCCGTCACCAACGCCTGACCAGACATGGCGTTAACAGTGGCGGAAAAAACCAAAGGCAATAGCAGTATAAGTTTCATATTCATACCCGGATGAAATTGAATTAATTTCGAGTATGTTGAGCATGGAACATCGTTATCCACTGTAAGATCTGACAGTCCCGACAGGCGGTACTTTATGCGCAAATGAAAAGATCGCAGCCTTCGGCAACACCTACATGAGATTTTTGTAGGCGCTACCGAAGGCTGCGATCTTTTGGTCTAGCTTGCCGCTCGAAGCCTGAAGCTCCTAGCTGCCCTTGTGCAACTTGCGCATCAACTCCGCTTCAGCCTGGGTCAACCCGCACGACTGAGTCAGTTCATCGACGCTGGCGCCCATGCCTACCAGTTTCGCCGCCTGGGCGAATGACAGGCTCGACGGGTCGCGTTGTTCCAGGGCAACGATCTTGTCCGGCAACGGGCTTACCACCGCGCGCAACTCGTGCAGGGCCTCGCCCATGCGCACGTTGCCGTTCTGGTAATCGTCGACGCGTTTGGCCAGTTCCTTGATGCGCTGATCACGCAGCGCATCACCCTGGGCCTGCTGTGCAGCGATCACTCGCTGCGCCTTGATGTACGAGACGAACATCGCCAGCGTGCCGGCCCAGAACAGGAACAGAACAATTACCGCAACCTCGAGAATCAAATCAGATGCTCTCCAGTTCCGACCATTCTTCTTCGCTCATCATCTTGTCCAGCTCGACCAGAATCAGCAGTTCGTTGTTCTTGTTGCACACGCCCTGGATGAACTTGGCCGACTCTTCGTTACCGACGTTCGGTGCGGTTTCGATTTCCGACTGACGCAGGTAAACCACTTCGGCGACGCTGTCGACCATGATGCCGACGACTTGCTTGTCGGCTTCGATGATGACGATACGGGTGTTGTCGCTGATCTCGCCGCTGTGCAGGCCGAAGCGCTGACGGGTGTCGATCACGGTGACCACGTTGCCGCGCAGGTTGATGATGCCCAGCACGTAGCTCGGTGCACCCGGTACCGGCGCGATCTCGGTGTAGCGCAGCACTTCCTGCACGCGCATCACGTTGATGCCATAGGTTTCGTTATCCAGTTTGAAGGTCACCCATTGCAGGATCGGATCTTCAGAACCTTTTGCATTCGACGCCTGACTACTCATACCCTGACCCCTCGAAAAAACCGCCCCGGGCGGTGTGTGTTCTGTGTGGTGGCACTGGAAAATGCCATCGCCTGATTGTTATGTCGGCTGCTATGTCGGTTTATGTAGCGGCTTGTTGCCACTCAAGTGCTTTGCCCCGCCGCTGGCGATCAACTCGGCCAGTGCGGATACGTCAAGCAATGCACACATGTGCTCGATCACGGTGCCGGCGAGCCATGGCCGCTGACCCCGGTGACTTCTCCATTTGATTTCATTCGGGTCCAGGCGCAACGAGCGGCTGACCTGATGCACCGCCAGCCCCCACTCGTAACCTTGTACCGAAATCACGTATTGCAGGCCCTGCCGGAAGTCATCGCGGTAACGATCCGGCATGACCCAGCGCGCGGTGTCCAAGACTTTCAGATTGCCGGCCTGGCTCGGCAGAATGCCGAGGAACCACTCCGGCTGGCCAAACAGCGGCGTCAGCTCGTGGCCGGCCAGCGAATAGATCGAGCCAAGGCACACCAGCGGCACCGCCAGGGTCAGCCCGGCAACATCGAACAGCAAGCATTCGAAGGCTTCGGCAGCCCAGGCCGGACGGCCATCGGGCTCGACCGGTGGCGGCGGGTTGTTCGGCGGCAGGTGCACTTCGACCAGCGGAGGGACCAGCACCTGCGGCTCAGCAATCTGCGGCGCGGGTTCTGGCTCCGGTTCGGGTTCCGGCACGGTCAATAATTGTGTTTGCAGCAGCGGCGCCAGTGTCGACAGTGGCGCGCGCGGTTCGTCGATCAGCGCCACCGGTGCTTTGGCCACGGGGGCAGCAGCGGGCGCGGCAATCGGAGCGACGGATTTCTGCGCGTCACGGGCCTGCTCTTCCAGCACCGCGGCCTGGAACTCGTCCATGGCCTCGGTGCTTTCCACCACTTCAGGCTGCGCCTGTTCGACGACTGGCGGCAGCGCTTCGGCCGGCGCAGGCAAGTCCTCGGGCAGGTCGAGCAACAGGTCTTCCAGATAGGACTGCAAGGCCTGTTGCGGACGTGACGTGAGTTTCACTGGGCGGTTCATCGGTGATCAGCGCCTGACAGGGAAACCGCGTTGTCTGCTTCGCGAGCAGGCTCGCTCCCACAGGGTTCGGGCAAACAGATCGAAATCATCTCAGGCCACCTGCGGAACAAGTTGCTGCGCGAGCAGGTGCTTGAGCAGCGCGCGGTAGGCCAGCACGCCACGGCTCTTGCCGTCGAATTGCGAAGGCGTGACGCCCGCCCGGCTGGCGTCGCGCAGACGGGTATCGACCGGGATGTAGCCGTGCCAGATGTCGTCGGGGAATTTGTCACGCAGCACGCGCAAGGTGCCCATCGACGCCTGCGTGCGGCGGTCGAACAGCGTCGGCACAATGCTGAACGGCAGCGGCTGTTTGCGCGAGCGATTGATCATCGCCAGGGTGTTGACCATGCGCTCCAGACCTTTCACGGCGAGGTGCTCGGTCTGCACCGGGATCACCAGTTGCTGGCTCGCGGCGAGGGCGTTGACCATCAGCACACCGAGCAACGGCGGGCTGTCGATGATCGCGTAATCGAAGTCCTGCCACAGTTGCGCCAGACTCTTGGCGATCACCAGACCCAAGCCACTCTGCCCCGGCGACTGGCGCTCAAGGGTGGCCAGTGCGGTGCTCGATGGCAGCAGGGAAATGCGTTCGTCGCTGGTCGACAACAGCAACTGCCCCGGCAGGCCTTGCGGCACGCTGCCCTTGTGCAGAAACAGGTCGTAGTTGCTGTGTTCCAGGCTGTCGGGGTCGTAGCCGAAATAGCTGGTCATCGAGCCGTGCGGGTCGAGATCGACCACAACCACGCGCTTGCCCGCCTCGGCCAGCAACCCGGCTAAAGCGATGGAGGATGTGGTTTTACCGACACCACCCTTTTGATTGGCGACTGCCCAGACTCTCATTCAGTTCGTTCCTCCCGGCCAGGTTGATTGGCCGAGACATGCTTCAGCGTGTTAATGCGGGCGACGGAGAATTGACGGCACTCTCGCGTCCCGGCGTCTTGACCGGGGTCGGTGCAGTTTGTGTGCCAGCGCGCTTCAACGCCGCATCCGGTTGCGCATTGGCGGTTCCGGTGCCGGTGAGGCTGCGGCGCACATCGAGATTGCGCGACACCACCAGCACCACGCGACGGTTCTTCGCCCGGCCTTCGACCGTGGCGTTGTTGGCCACTGGCTGGAATTCGCCATAACCCACCGACGCCAGTCGCCCAGGGTTTACGCCCTGCATGGCGAGCATGCGCACGATGCTCGCCGAACGCGCCGAGGACAGTTCCCAGTTGGTCGGGTACTGCGCGGTGCGGATCGGTTGATCGTCGGTGAAGCCTTCGACGTGGATCGGGTTGTCGAACGGTTTGAGGATCGCCGCGACCTTGTCGATGATGTTGAACGCGATGTCGCTCGGCATGGCGTCGCCGCTGCCAAACAACAGGCTGGAATTGAGCTCGATCTCGACCCACAACTCGTTGCCGCGCACGGTCATCTGGTTGGAGCTGATCAAATCACCGAAGGCGGCACTGATGTCATCGGCGATGCTTTTCAAAGGGTCGCTGGCCCCGGATATACCGGCGTCGACCTGCTCGGCATCCTTGACCAGCGGCTTGGCCGGGGTCACGGTTTTCGGTCGTTCGTCGCCGATCGGAATCGGTTTGAGCGAGCGATCGGAGTCGGTAAACACGCCGATCAGCGCTTCGGAAATGACTTTGTACTTGCCTTCGTTGATCGACGAGATCGAGTACATCACCACGAAAAACGCGAACAGCAAAGTGATGAAATCCGCGTAGGACACGAGCCAGCGCTCGTGATTGACGTGTTCTTCCTGGTGGCGACGACGAGCCATGAGGTTATTCCCTTAATCCATGAAGCCTTGCAGCTTCAACTCAATGGAACGAGGGTTTTCACCTTCGGCGATCGACAGAATTCCTTCCAGCAACATTTCGCGATAACGCGACTGCCGCAACGCGATGGACTTGAGCTTGGCCGCGACCGGCAAGAGGATCAGGTTGGCACTGGCCACGCCATAGATGGTCGCGACGAACGCCACGGCAATGCCGTTACCCAGTTGCGACGGATCGGCGAGGTTGCCCATCACGTGAATCAGGCCCATCACCGCACCGATGATGCCGATGGTCGGCGCGTAGCCGCCCATGCTTTCGAACACTTTGGCCGCTTCGATATCGCGGGATTCCTGAGTGTAGAAATCCACTTCGAGAATGCTGCGAATCGCCTCCGGCTCGGCGCCGTCGACCAGCAGTTGCAGACCTTTGCGCGAGTAGCTGTCAGGTTCGGCGTCGGCCACGCCTTCGAGGCCAAGCAAGCCTTCCTTGCGCGCCGTCAGGCTCCAATTGACCACGCGGTCGATGCCGCCGGCCAGGTCGACACGCGGCGGAAAGAAGATCCAGCCGAGAATCTGCATAGCGCGCTTGAACGCGCTCATCGGCGATTGCAGCAGCGCAGCACCGACCGTGCCGCCCAGCACGATCAGCGCTGCCGGGCCGTTGGCCAGCGCGCCGAGGTGGCCGCCTTCAAGGTAGTTGCCGCCGATGATGGCGACGAACGCCATGATGAGGCCGATAAGGCTGAGAACATCCATCAGATACACGCCTCGACGATGTGCTTGCCGATGTCGTCCAGACCATACACGGCGTCAGCCAGGTCGGCTTTGACGATGGCCATCGGCATGCCGTAGATCACGCAGCTTGCTTCGTCCTGCGCCCACACCGAACTGCCGCCCTGCTTGAGCAGACGCGCGCCTTCGCGGCCGTCGGCGCCCATGCCGGTCAGCACCACTGCCAGAACTTTGTCGCCGTAGGACTTGGCTGCAGAACCGAAAGTGATGTCCACGCACGGCTTGTAATTCAAACGTTCGTCACCCGGCAGAATCTTCACCGCGCCACGGCCGTCGATCATCATCTGCTTGCCACCCGGCGCCAGCAGCGCCAGGCCCGGACGCAGGATGTCGCCATCCTCGGCTTCCTTGACGCTGATACGGCAGAGCTTGTCGAGACGTTCGGCAAACGCTTTGGTGAACGCCGCCGGCATGTGCTGGATCAGCACGATCGGCGCCGGGAAGTTCGCCGGCAACTGCGTCAGTACGCGTTGCAGTGCTACCGGGCCGCCAGTCGAGGTGCCGATGGCAACCAGTTTGTAGGCTTTGCGTTTCGGTGCTGGCGACGAAGCGCTGGCAGCGGATGCACGGGCAGGCGCTGGCGCGGGCGCCGGACGTGCCGGGACAGGGCTGCTGTGGCTCGTGTGGCTGCCGTAGCTCGACGCTGCCGGAGCAGGCGTCGGCGCTGGCGCAGCGGCGGGAGCCGGCGCGCTGTAGGCACTGAAACGACGATTGCTGCGCGAGATGCTGTGGACTTTCTCGCACAGCAGTTGCTTGACCTTCTCGGGGTTGCGCGAGATGTCTTCGAAATTCTTCGGCAGGAAATCCACCGCGCCGGCGTCCAGCGCATCGAGGGTTACCCGCGCGCCTTCGTGGGTCAGCGAGGAGAACATCAACACCGGGGTCGGGCAGCGCTGCATGATGTGCCGCACTGCCGTGATGCCGTCCATCATCGGCATCTCGTAGTCCATGGTGATCACGTCAGGCTTGAGGGCCATGGCCTGATCGATCGCCTCTTTACCGTTGGTGGCCGTGCCGACCACCTGGATGCTCGGATCCGCCGAAAGAATTTCCGAGACGCGGCGGCGGAAAAAACCCGAATCGTCCACCACCAGGACTTTGACTGCCATAAACACTCCATTAGGTGCAGCGGCGCGTCATCGCGCCGCCGCCCCGGATTCAAATACGCTTTGTGGCGTAACGCTTGAGCATGCTTGGAACATCGAGAATCAGCGCAATGCGGCCGTCACCGGTGATGGTGGCGCCGGACATGCCCGGAGTTCCCTGGAGCATTTTGCCCAATGGCTTGATGACCACTTCTTCCTGGCCGACCAGTTGATCGACGACGAAGCCGATCCGCTGTGTGCCCACCGAAAGAATCACCACATGGCCTTCGCGCTGCTCTTCATGAGCAGCGGAGCTGACCAGCCAGCGCTTGAGATAGAACAATGGCAGCGCCTTGTCGCGCACGATCACCACTTCCTGACCGTCGACGACGTTGGTGGTCGACAGGTCGAGGTGGAAGATTTCGTTGACGTTGACCAGCGGGAACGCGAACGCCTGATTGCCGAGCATGACCATCAGCGTCGGCATGATCGCCAGGGTCAGCGGCACCTTGATGACGATCTTCGAGCCCTGGCCCTTGGTCGAGTAGATGTTGATCGAACCGTTGAGCTGGGAAATCTTGGTCTTCACCACGTCCATGCCGACACCACGGCCGGACACGTCGGAGATCTCGGTCTTGGTCGAGAAACCCGGGGCGAAGATCAGGTTGTAGCACTCGGTATCGCTCAGGCGATCGGCCGCGTCCTTGTCCATCACACCGCGTTTCACCGCGATCGAACGCAGGACGTTCGGGTCCATGCCTTTGCCATCGTCGGAGATCGACAGCAGGATATGGTCGCCTTCCTGCTCGGCCGCCAGCACCACGCGACCGCCACGGGCCTTGCCCGATGCTTCGCGTTCTTCCGGCGACTCGATGCCGTGGTCGACGGCGTTGCGCACCAAGTGGACCAGCGGGTCGGCAAGAGCCTCGACAAGGTTTTTGTCGAGGTCGGTTTCTTCACCCACCAGTTCCAGGTTGATTTCTTTCTTGAGCTGACGTGCGAGGTCGCGAACCAGACGCGGGAAGCGCCCGAAGACCTTCTTGATCGGCTGCATCCGCGTCTTCATCACGGCGGTCTGCAGGTCAGCGGTGACCACGTCGAGGTTCGACACGGCCTTGGACATGGCTTCGTCGCCGCTGTTGAGGCCCAGGCGCACCAGACGATTACGCACCAGCACCAGCTCGCCGACCATGTTCATGATCTCGTCGAGCCGCGCGGTATCGACGCGCACGGTGGTTTCTGCTTCGCTGGCCGGTTTTTCTGCCGGTGCAGCGGCTGGCGCACGGGCCGGAGCCGGTGCAGCAGCGGCGGCCGGTTTCGGCGTCTCGGCTTTCGGTTCAGGCTTGGCGGCAGGTTTCGGCACAGCAGCGGCAGCCGGAGCTTTCGCCGTTGGCGTGGCGACGCTCGACGCAGAGCCGGCAGTCGCAGCGCTAGCGTCAAACTTGCCTTTGCCGTGCAATTCGTCGAGCAGCGATTCGAATTCGTGATCGCTGATCAGGTCACTGCCGGCCGCAGCGGCTGCCGGTGCAGCAGGTGCGGCCGGGGCCGAAGCGATGGCCGATTCCAGCGCGTCAACGGCGAAGTTGCCCTTGCCGTGCAACTGATCGAGCAAGGCTTCGAATTCGTCGTCGGTGATGTCCGAGCTGTCGCCCGCAGCAGGCGCGGCCGGAGCAGCCGGCGCTGCTGGTGCCGCCGGAGCGACCGCATCCACAGCAAACTGGCCTTTGCCATGCAGTTGATCGAGCAGCGATTCAAATTCGGCGTCGGTGATTTCATCGCTGGCCGCCGTGTCGGCAACCTGCGCGGGCGCCACGGCAGCGGCCGGGGCCTCGGCCTGGGCCTTGACGGCATTCAGCGAGTCCAGCAGTTGTTCGAATTCGTTATCGGTGATGTCGTCCGATGCGCTTTCGGCGACCGGTTCTTCCACCACTTCCACTGGCGCGGCAACGGCTTCATCCGCCGATTGCGGTTCGGCCAGACGCGCCAGCGCGGCCAGCAGTTCCGGCGTGGCAGCGGTGATCGGTGCACGTTCACGGACTTCGCTGAACATGCTGTTCACCGCGTCCAGTGCTTCGAGCACCACGTCCATCAGTTCTGCATCAACGCGACGCTCACCCTTGCGCAGGATGTCGAACACGTTTTCGGCGATGTGACAGCACTCCACCAGCTCATTGAGCTGAAGGAAGCCGGCGCCCCCTTTTACAGTGTGGAAACCGCGAAAAATTGCATTGAGCAGATCTGCATCATCCGGGCGGCTTTCCAGCTCGACCAGTTGTTCGGACAGTTGCTCAAGAATCTCGCCGGCCTCAACCAGGAAATCCTGAAGGATCTCTTCATCGGCGCCGAAGCTCATTAATGGGGTGCTCCTACAGGTCTAAAAACCCAAAAAACCCGAATTCCGAAACTCTAGAATCCAAGGCTGGATAACAAATCGTCCACATCGTCCTGACCGGACACAACGTCTTCTCGTTTATCGGCATGAATCTGCGGACCTTCACCCTGCGAGAGATGTTTTTGTGGATCTTTTTCAGCAAGCATTGCGGCGCGGTCATGTTCGATGCCCGCAAAGCGGTCGACCTGACTGGCCATGAGCACGAGTTTGAGCAGATTGCTTTCGACTTCGGTGACCAGTTGGGTCACACGCTTGATCACTTGACCTGTGAGGTCCTGGTAATCCTGAGCCAGCAGGATGTCGTTGAGGTTGCTCGACACCGCACGGTTGTCCGTGCTGCTGCGTGACAGAAAACCGTCGACCCGGCGCGCCAGTTCGCGGAACTCTTCAGCCCCGACCTCGCGACGCATGAAGCGGCCCCAATCGGCGCTCAACGTCTGCGCTTCATCAGCGAGACTGTTGACCACCGGCGTGGCGCTTTCCACCAGATCCATGGTGCGGTTGGCCGCGGCTTCCGTCAGCTTGACCACATAGCCCAGGCGTTCGGTGGCGTCGGTGATTTGCGACACTTCCTCGGCCTGCGGCATGTGCGGATCAATCTGGAAATTGACGATCGCACTGTGCAGTTCACGTGTGAGCTTGCCCACTTCCTGATACAGGCCGCGGTCACGGGTCTGATTGAGCTCATGGATCAGTTGCACCGCGTCGCCGAACCTGCCTTTTTCAAGGCTCTCGACCAGTTCGACCGCGTGTTTTTTCAGGGTCGATTCGAAATCGCCCTGTGATGATTCGTTATGCTCCATAGCTCCCCCGCGCATTCATCAGCCGATGCGTTCGAAAATCTTCTCGATTTTGTCTTTCAACGCTTGAGCCGTGAAAGGTTTGACCACGTAACCGTTCACACCGGCCTGGGCGGCCTCGATGATCTGCTCGCGCTTGGCTTCAGCAGTCACCATCAACACCGGGAGGTGCTTGAGTTTTTCATCGGCGCGCACGTGACGCAGCAGGTCGATACCGGTCATGCCCGGCATGTTCCAGTCCGTTACCAGAAAGTCGATGCTGCCGCTGTTGAGCACCGGAATGGCAGTGGTGCCATCGTCGGCCTCGACGGTGTTGGTGAACCCAAGATCGCGCAGCAGGTTCTTGATGATCCGCCGCATCGTTGAGAAGTCATCAACGATGAGGATTTTCATGTCTTTGTTCAATTCGACCTCCAAGCAGTCTTAAACGCGCCCAGCACCTGGACGCGCCACTTCAATCAATCGGCGCAGCACTTAAAGTTTGTCTGGAGCACAACGGATCGAGACCGGCGCCGTTCATCACCGCACCAGCCTCGTTTCGCAGTGTCCCCACACTGCCTTCAGCGCGCTCGCCACTCCCCCAAACGCCCCCGCAGACGGGCCGCGCACTGGCTGTGTAACTGGCTGACCCGCGATTCACTGACGCCAAGGACTTCACCGATTTCCTTGAGGTTCAGCTCTTCGTCGTAGTACAGCGCCAACACCAGTCGCTCACGCTCCGGCAAATTGGCAATCGCGTCCGCCAGCGCCGCCTGGAAGCGTTCATCTTCCAGATCGCGTGACGGCTCCATATGAGCACTCGCGCCATCCTCGTGCAGCCCTTCGTGTTCGCCGTCCTGCAACAGGTCGTCGAAACTGAACAGGCGACTGCCCAAGGTGTCATTCAGAATCCCGTAGTAATCGTCGAGACTCAATTGGAGTTCGGCCGCAACCTCGTGATCTTTAGCGTCACGGCCGGTTTTAGCTTCAATCGAGCGAATCGCGTCGCTGACCATCCTGGTATTACGGTGAACCGAGCGTGGCGCCCAATCCCCTTTGCGCACTTCATCGAGCATCGCGCCGCGGATTCGAATGCCCGCGTACGTTTCGAAACTGGCGCCTTTGCTGGCGTCGTATTTGGTCGAGACTTCCAGCAAACCGATCATCCCGGCCTGGATCAGGTCTTCGACCTGCACGCTGGCCGGCAGGCGCGCCAGCAAGTGATAGGCAATGCGCTTGACCAGCGGCGCGTAGCGCTCGATCAATTCGTATTGCGCGTCACGCGCCGACTTTTTGTAAAGATTCATGCCACTGGCGGTCATATCACAGGCCCTGCGGTTTGCTGCACGAGACGCTCGACGAAAAATTCCAGATGCCCGCGCGGGTTGGCCGGCAGCGGCCAGGTGTCGACCTTCTGGGCGATGGCCTTGAAGGCCAGCGCGCACTTGGAACGGGGAAAGGCTTCGTAGACGGCGCGCTGCTTCTGCACTGCCTTGCGCACGCTTTCGTCGTACGGCACGGCGCCGACGTATTGTAGGGCGACGTCGAGGAAGCGATCGGTGACCTTGGTCAACTTGGCGAACAGGTTGCGCCCTTCCTGCGGGCTCTGCGCCATGTTGGCCAGCACGCGGAAGCGGTTCATGCCGTAGTCGCGGTTGAGCAACTTGATCAGCGCGTAAGCGTCGGTGATCGAAGTCGGCTCGTCGCAGACCACCAGCAACACCTCTTGCGCGGCGCGTACGAAACTGACTACCGAGTCACCAATACCCGCAGCGGTGTCGATCACCAGCACGTCGAGATTGTCGCCGATGTCACTGAACGCCTGGATCAGGCCGGCGTGTTGCGCCGGGCTCAGGTGCACCATGCTCTGCGTGCCGGAGGCCGCCGGCACGATGCGAATCCCGCCCGGGCCTTGCAACAGCACGTCGCGCAGTTCGCAACGGCCTTCGATAACGTCGGCCAGTGTGCGCTTGGGTGTCAGCCCCAGCAGAACGTCGACGTTCGCCAGGCCCAGGTCGGCGTCCAGCAGCATGACCCGACGGCCAAGCTCTGCCAGCGCCAGCGACAAGTTCACTGACACGTTAGTCTTGCCGACGCCACCTTTGCCGCCGGTCACCGCGATCACCTGTACGGGATGCATGCTGC
>NZ_RCNZ01000026.1:0-5278 GCF_004307525.1 Pseudomonas sp. Sample_21
GACAGATCAATCATGGCAAGGCAATCAACGAGGCAAAGTTAAGACACTGGAACCACGGCACGACTTTCGAGAACCCGGCGGCCAGCAGGCGTTCGCGGTGTTCTTCGAGGCTGTCGGGCTTCATGACGTTTTCGATGGCGCTGCGCTTCTGGGCGATTTCCAGTTCGCTGTAGCCGTTGGCGCGTTTGAACGCCACGTGCAGATCGGTGAGCAGCGCGTGCTCTTCGGCATCGTTGAAGCGCAGCTTCTCCGAGAGAATCAGCGCGCCGCCGGGCAACAACGATTGGCGAATGCGCGAGAGCAACGCGGTGCGCTGGTCCGGGGCGATGAATTGCAGGGTGAAGTTCAACGCCACCACCGAGGCCGGTTGAAACTCCAGCGCGAGGATGTCGCCCTCGATCACCTCGACTGGCAGCAATTCCTGAAACATCGAATCCTGACCGTTGAGGTACTCGCGGCAACGCTCGACCATCGCCGCCGAGTTATCCACAGCGATGACCCGGCAACCGTCGGTACGCACATGACGGCGCAGGGCTTGAGTGACTGCGCCGAGCGACGAGCCGAGGTCGTAGAGCACGCTGTTCGGCTGGGCGAACTGCGCCGCGAGCACGCCGAGGTTTTCGACGATGGTCGGGTAACCCGGCACCGAGCGCTTGATCATGTCCGGGAACACCCGCACCACGTCTTCATTGAAGGCGAAGTCAGGCACCTGGGCCAAAGGCTGGGCGAATAGGCGATCGGGTTCTTTGCTCACGGCGGCGTCCGGCGGTGTCGGTGGAAAAGGCCGGCATTTTAGCAAAAGTGGCGCGGGGATGCTTGGGTTGTCTGATAAAGCACCGAGACGGGTGTAATTTCTCGCCGTCAGGGATATGGCTTTCGCGAGCAGGCTCGCTCCCACAGGGGATCGCGGTGTCCTGTGGGAGCGAGGCTGCTCGCGAAGAGGCCAGCGCGGTTTCCCGCCGTCAGTTCACCGAAATAGCGCAGTCAAAGGTTTCCACCGGCAGCACTTCCGGAGCCCACGGCTGTTGCGAGGTCAGGCGCAAGCGCCCGGTGCCGGCCGCGAAGGCCTGGAAGCGCCAGGTCGAAACCCCCGCTGCGCCCACCACGCCGGCATCTTCCGGATTGCTGTAAACCTCGGGGCTGAGGGCGCGCAACACGCCGCCAGCTGAATCCTGAATCGCCCAGCGATAGCCGGTGGTCGGGTTGCTTGGCAGGCTGATGATCAGGTTTTGCCCGACGTTGAGCCGCACGGGGCATTCGCTTTGTTTTTCCACAGTCACGTTGTGTTTCGGTTGCGTGGCGCAGGCCGCCAGCAAGGAAAGGGCGAGGGGGAGAAACAGGCGAGTGGGGGACATAAGGTCAGCAGCTCCGGCAGTTACGACGAGCGGCGAGCATAACTGAAGATGAGACAAAGTGTGACAGTCAGGGAGAGTGGTGTTGCAAGAGCTCACGCCTTCGCGAGCAGGCTCGCTCCCACAGTGATCAGCAGTGTCGACAGATTTTGTGTTCACTGCATCACCGTGTGGGAGCGAGCCTGCTTGCGAAGGAGGTATAGCAATGATCATCAGAAGAGAACCCTCGCCACGTCCGCAAGCTTCTCAACGAAACGCACGGTATCGCTTGTCTCTGCTGATGAAGATATGGGTTGCCTCAGTCAATCCTTGGCCAGGTAAATATCGAAATCTGCGTTGATGTTCAAAATCAACCCGTTGGGTGTTTTGGCTTTTACCAACAAGGCCTTCGCGCGGTAGCGACGTTCATCGGTAACTTCCAGTTCAAGCGTTGCTTCAAGTATGTCCAGGCTCCAATTTATATATCTATCGCCCACGTAGCGCATTTCGCTATATTGCAACAGCGTAAATGGGCTGCCCACACTTGGATAGTGATAGGTTCCAGAAGTGATTTCTTTCTTCAAGTGAACTGAAAATGAGCGCGCATCACTGGTTATATAAGTGTCCGGGTAAACTGTTCCGCTTTGGGTGTTGAAGTTAATGTCTTCCAGAAAAAATGCATCAGTGTAGTTTAGGCCCGAAGAGTGAAATGGAGCTCGTGCAAATGACGTTTCGCCCGGTTCCGCAGAAACAGGAAACGTCGCGTTGAATTCTCCGGTCAGGTTTTGCAATCTCGTGCTTGCTGGAGTTCTTTTAGACTGCATGCTGCTTGAAACTGTCGGACTGCTGTTGAAGGTCACTAGAACGTCAAAGCGCGACGTGATTTCAAGGATTTCTCCGTTGATCAGCACTTCGAATCGGAGCTCACCAGAGTAACGGCGCCCGTCTTCAGTAATGCTCAACTCAAGTTCAGCCTTGGTCGCCTTGTGAACCACGAAGTTGAAATTGGTGTCGGAGTTTTGAAATTCCCCATAGGTTACCTGGACCACTGAAGCGTCCCGCGGAAATACGTAGGTGCCCGATGCGATCTCTGATTTAAGCGTAATGCCTATGCTTCGATGGTCGCTGGTTGTCGTGGGTAATGGCTGCGTGCCCGAGTTGCTATCAAAGTTCAGATACTCAAGGGATCTGGCCATTCGGTTGTGCACTGTCTGCGAGTGATAGGGATAGCGTGCTTCGCCTGGATCGCCGGGTCTGGTGAATGAAGCTTCGAAGCGTCCGCAAAGGTTATGCATGTAGCGGGTATGAGGCGCGTTGTGATTGTTCATCAGGTACTCACGAGTAGACGACAAATAGAACAATCAGTGTGGGTAGTGCGCATGAAAAAAAGTACTGTCAGAGTTGACAGTACTTTAGATTCCTATGCTTGGATATGACTGGTTTTAACAGCAGATTCATATAAGCGCTGCGGTACGCCCCGCAGCACTTACACTCGCGTTAGAACAAGACTTTCGCCACATCCGCAAACCGCTTGGCAAAGTGCACGGTAATCCCTTCCTTCAGGTAATCCGGCAATTCCTCAAAGTTACCCCGGTTCGGCTCCGGCAGAATCAATTCGAAAATCTTCTGCCGCCGCGCTGCGATCACTTTCTCGCGCACGCCGCCGATCGGCAGTACATGCCCGGTCAGGGTCAGTTCGCCGGTCATCGCCACGCCTTTTTTCGGCGGTTGGTTGCGTGCAAGCGAGAGCAGGGCGCTGGCCATGGTCACGCCGGCGCTCGGGCCGTCCTTCGGCGTTGCGCCTTCGGGCACGTGCAGGTGGACGAAGGCTTCGTCGAAGAACTTCGCGTCTCCACCAAACTGCTTGAGGTGCGAGCTGACGTAGCTGTAGGCGATCTCCGCCGATTCCTTCATTACATCGCCGAGTTGCCCTGTGAGCTTGAAGCCACGATTCAAGGTATGAATCCGCGTGGCTTCGATTGGCAAGGTCGCGCCGCCCATGCTGGTCCAGGCCAAGCCGGTAATGACACCGGTGCCGGACAGCACTTGTTCGTTGCGGAATACCGGATGGCCCAGCGAGGCTTCGAGGTCTTTCGGGCCGAGTTTGATCACCGCTTTCGGATCGTCGATCAGCTTCATCACCGCTTTGCGCACCAGTTTGCCCATCTGCTTTTCCAGCTGCCGCACGCCGGCTTCACGGGCATAGCCGTCGATCAGGGCTTTGAGCGCGGTGTCGCTGATGCTCAGGCTGCCTTTTGATACGCCGGCCTTTTCCAGCAGTTTCGGCCACAGGTGACGCTTGGCGATGGCGACTTTTTCTTCGGTGATGTAGCCGGACAGGCGAATCACTTCCATCCGGTCCAGCAACGGGCCGGGGATCGAGTCGAGGGTGTTGGCGGTGCAGACGAACAGCACCTTCGACAGATCCATGCGCAGGTCGAGGTAGTGGTCGAGGAATTCAACGTTCTGCTCAGGATCGAGAGTTTCCAGCAGCGCCGAAGCCGGGTCGCCCTGGTAGCTCTGGCCCATTTTGTCGATCTCGTCGAGCATGATCACCGGGTTCATCACTTCGACGTCTTTCAACGCCTGCACCAGTTTGCCCGGCTGCGCGCCGATGTAGGTGCGGCGGTGGCCCTTGATCTCGGCTTCGTCGCGCATGCCGCCGACGCTGAAGCGGTAGAACGGCCGGCCGAGGGATTCGGCGATGGATTTGCCAACGCTGGTCTTACCCACGCCTGGCGGGCCGACCAGCAACACGATCGAGCCGCTGATTTCGCCTTTGTACGCACCAACAGCGAGGAATTCGAGGATGCGATCCTTGATGTCGTCCAGACCGGCGTGATGCTTGTCGAGGATTTTGCGCGCGTGCTTGAGGTCGAGTTTGTCCTCGCCATACACGCCCCACGGCACCGATGTTGCCCAGTCCAGATAATTACGCGTGACGGCGTATTCCGGCGAGCCGGTTTCGAGGATCGACAGTTTGTGGGTTTCTTCTTCGAGGCGTTTCTGCACCTGCGCCGGCAGGGTTTTGCCTTCGAGGCGTTGCTGGAACTGTTCGAGGTCGGCGCTGCGGTCGTCCTTGGTCAGGCCGAGTTCCTGCTGGATGACCTTGAGCTGTTCCTTGAGGAAAAACTCACGCTGATGCTCGCCGATCTTGCGGTTAACTTCAGCGGAAATCTCTTTTTGCAGACGCGCTACTTCGACTTCCTTGCGCAGCATCGGCAGGACTTTCTCCATGCGCTTGAGCATCGGCACGCAGTCGAGCACTTCTTGCAGCTCGGGACCGGTCGCCGAGGTCAGCGCGGCGGCGAAGTCGGTCAGCGGCGACGGGTCGTTGGGGCTGAAGCGGTTGAGGTAGTTCTTCAGTTCTTCGCTGTACAGCGGGTTGAGCGGCAACAGCTCCTTGATCGCATTGATCAGTGCCATGCCGTAAGCCTTGACCTCGTCGGTCGGCTCGGTGGGTTGGTGCGGGTATTCGACTTCGACGAGGTACGGCGGGCGATGGTGTTTGAGCCAGGTCTTGATGCGCACACGGCTCAGGCCCTGGGCGACGAATTGCAGTTTGCCGTTTTCGCGGCTGGCGTGGTGAACCTTGACCAGCGTGCCGTATTCGGGGAGGGCGCCGGTGTCGAAATGGCGCGGGTCTTCCTGGGGCGTGTCCATGAAGAACAGGGCCAGGGAGTGGTGTTCGGATTTGCTGACCAGTTCGAGGGTTTCGGCCCACGGTTCTTCGTTGACGATGACCGGCAGGACCTGGGCCGGGAAGAACGGACGGTTGTGGATCGGGATGATGTAGACCTTGTCCGGCAGGTTTTGCCCGGGCAGTGCCAGGCCGGTGCCGGAGGAGGTGTGTTCGATGTGGTCGGTTTCGTAATCGTCGTGATTGTCCGGGCGATCTTGCTGGTCGGTCATGGGGCACCTGCGCAATGGGGTATGGGGTCTTAGAT
>NZ_RCNZ01000096.1:0-1112 GCF_004307525.1 Pseudomonas sp. Sample_21
ACCATTGGTCACGTTGACCACGGTAAAACCACTCTGACTGCTGCTCTGACTCGCGTTTGCTCCGAAGTTTTCGGTTCTGCAATCGTTGACTTCGACAAGATCGACAGCGCACCAGAAGAAAAAGCTCGCGGTATCACCATCAACACCGCGCACGTTGAGTACAACTCGAAGATCCGTCACTACGCTCACGTTGACTGCCCGGGTCACGCTGACTACGTGAAGAACATGATCACCGGTGCTGCTCAGATGGACGGCGCTATCCTGGTTTGCTCGGCCGCTGATGGTCCGATGCCGCAAACCCGTGAGCACATCCTGCTGTCCCGTCAGGTTGGCGTTCCGTACATCGTGGTCTTCCTGAACAAGGCTGACCTGGTAGACGACGCTGAGCTGCTGGAACTGGTTGAGATGGAAGTTCGTGACCTGCTGTCGACTTACGACTTCCCGGGCGACGACACTCCGATCATCATCGGTTCGGCTCGTATGGCGCTGGAAGGCAAAGACGACAACGAGATGGGCACCACTGCCGTCAAGAAACTGGTTGAAACTCTGGATGCCTACATCCCAGAACCAGTTCGTATGATCGACAAGCCATTCCTGATGCCAATCGAAGACGTATTCTCGATCTCGGGTCGCGGTACTGTTGTGACTGGTCGTATCGAGCGCGGTATCGTTCGCGTTCAGGATCCGCTGGAAATCGTTGGTCTGCGTGACACCACCGTTACTACTTGCACCGGTGTTGAAATGTTCCGCAAGCTGCTCGACGAAGGTCGTGCTGGCGAGAACTGCGGCGTTCTGCTGCGTGGTACCAAGCGTGACGACGTTGAGCGTGGCCAGGTTCTGGTCAAGCCAGGTTCGGTCAAGCCGCACACCAAGTTCACCGCAGAAGTTTACGTTCTGAGCAAGGAAGAAGGCGGTCGTCACACTCCGTTCTTCAAAGGCTACCGTCCACAGTTCTACTTCCGTACTACTGACGTGACTGGTAACTGCGAGCTGCCAGAAGGCGTTGAAATGGTAATGCCAGGTGACAACATTCAGATGACTGTTACCCTGATCAAAACCATCGCGATGGAAGACGGTCTGCGTTTCGCTATCCGTGAAGGCGGTCGTACCGT
>NZ_RCNZ01000056.1:0-5177 GCF_004307525.1 Pseudomonas sp. Sample_21
AGGCTGATCCGCAACTGGCGTGGTTGAAGGATGCGGAGGCTCGGGGAGATGTTGACTGGCGTCGTGTCGAAGAAATACACAAGAGTTTCAAATACTCGACATCTGGACTTGGTGTCGCCGCACAACTGGCCCTGGCTATCCTGCTAGCTGCAGTCACCGGGGGGGCAGGCGCAGGATTGATAGGCGCAACTGCTGGCACGTTCTCTGCGGGCTTCGCCAACGCTGTGTTGATCGCAGTCGAAACTACCGCTGCAAACAGCGCCATCAGCAACAAAGGCGATCTAGGCTCAGTTCTCAAGGACGTTTTCAGCAGCGAAAATCTTCAGGGGTATGTGCTCTCCGGGATGTTGGGCGGCATTGGGAATGGCCTGGGTTATAACCCGACAGAACTTGGTTTTGACTGGAATAGTGCAGGCCAGGTGATTCTCAAAACCAGCGCTGATACGTTGGCTCAAACCGCATTGCAGGGCGGAAGCCTGGGCGACAATTTCGTCAACAATCTATTGGGAGCTGTAATCGATATTGGCGGAGCTATCGCCGCCAATAAGGTTGGTAGCCTCAATCTGGTGGAAGGCAGTCCAACGAAGATTGCAGCACATGCATTGGTGGGCGGGTTGAAGTCCATGGCCTTGGGCGGGGACTTCAAGACAGGCGCGTTGGCTGGAGGTGCCAACGAAGCAATGGTTCAGTATCTTGCGGACCTGATACTGCCGGAAAATTACGACCCAAACATGCCGGGAGCCGATCAGGCCAAAGCTAATCTTTTGGCGATGTCGCAACTGATCGCAGTGCTCTCCGCCGTGATTGCCGACACAGACCCAAACATAGCAGCAAATATCGCGGCTACTGCGACCCAATACAATTACCTCTCGCATTCTGACCTCGAGCGAGCGGCGCACGATTTGTCCGCCTGTGGCAATGACGCTGCATGCGCGAATACGAAGTACGCCGAATATCACGCTCTGAGCCAAAAGCAAGACATCGAGGCAGTTGCTCAATGTGCGGCTAATTCTGGTAGCTGCGAAGGCCTTTCAAGGATTGTTGCATAGGCCGAGGCAAAAACTCAAAAATTGAAAGACCTGGCAGCCTCGGCATCGCCCGAAGCAGCCAAGATGTTCGATCTGCTGATCGCGGAAAATCACGGGTTCCAGAATATGCTGGCGGGCATCACCGCTGGACATTCAGTCGCTGCGATTGCGGACACACTGGTCCAAACACTTGGCATCAGCCACGAAATGGCGATGGCTGCTGTTGAAGGCTTGGCGATGTCAGTGTCTGGGATGGCTCCGACGATTAAGACCGCAGGAGGCGGTAAGAATAAACCCAAGGGAGGGCCTGCTGGATCGACAGAGGAGGCCGAATCCACTGCTCCGAAAGGCAACGCAGGAAATACCAAAAGCGACTCGGCGGAAAACGTAACCTATTTCCGGGTAGAAGGTGGGGAACAGGGTTTAAGACGAGCCAGAATCGAATTACCGCCAATGACGACGGGAGCATCACCATTAATCCTGGGTGTACGGGCCAACTGTGTGTCGGTGTTGGCAATGCTGACCACGCAACCTACTACTTGACGAACAAGCGTCCTGATGGCTCCGTAGTGGTCTTCGATATCGATGCCAAGACTCATAAGAAAAGTATGGACAGAGTGATACCTCAGCACGGCGATGGCCCTAGGGAGCGTGATGCACCCAAGAGAGTCGATGAGGGCCAACTAGGTTACTCCCTGGAGTTGCCGAAGATATGGGAGTCGCTACTCGAAAACAGTGCGAGTAATGTTCGTGTCTATACGCAAGAAGAATTTTTAAAAGAGTTTAAGAAATGACCATTGATCAAGACGTTTTTGATGACCTGTGGGACGGCGAAAAAAGTATCGGTTTTTTTGTTCAGTCAGCTCAGTGTTACTGGATTGTTGACGAGAAGTGTAATTTTACTCTTGACGTTGACAAGAGTCTTAGAGCGTCATTGAGTAACGGAACTATCACGCAAGAGCAATACGAACGATCCTGCCTGAAATTCAGAAATGGTATCTTGAAGATGACTTCCGAGAGCTTTCCTTCGTATCTTCATGGGCCGAGCGTAAAGATTTTGTCGTCTTCCGAATTGCAACGCTTTATTGGGGCTAAGCCGAATGTTTTTGAAAAAATTGAAAACTACTATCTCACAGGCGAAGGTCTGGATTCGGAGCTGTTCAAAAATGCAAATGTCATACGCTCGAGGCTTCCACTGTTTTACGTGAATTTTGATCGAAAAATTTTCATGCACATGGATGACGGCCGATTTCATGAGGAGTATGTGCATTCGGACTGGATTGCTGAATCTGGCGATTTCAGCTACTTGATTCCGTCACGAGAAAAGTATTGGGTGGATGCAGGTAAGGATTTTTGGAAAGTTCGTTTTTTATAAAATAAATGCTGATCATTAACATATGTGGACTGTCCCATTTTTTACGGGCTACCTCTTTTTTGCCTTTTCTGTCAATTGGATATTACCGAAGTGTCGGATAGGTGAACGGTACGTCGGATAATCAGTTGTATGGAGCTGTACGCATTCTGATGATTGCTGCCGGTAATAGGGTGTGAATCAAAATCAGGGCAGGTTGTCGGCTGCAATATCTGGAGCTTAAAGCACACGAGGATCAACCATTGAACAATGTTGAAGCACTGAATGGCTTTCTGCGTGAATACGTTTATGTGGAAAGTCTTCACCTGGATTCCGAAGATGGACTTACCGGTTACAACCTGTTGATGACGCTGGCGAAGTCTGCGGATCCTGGAGCAGCGACTATCGCGGTCATATTTTTTAACGTGGGCGGTCTGAACGTGCGGGGATTTGGTGGTGGCCTGACACAGTTCATGGATCTTTGCGTGTCGAGGGTTGAAGGCGGACTGGATCGTATACGGTATGAGCTGGTTGATGAGGAAGAAGAAAAAATAGCCTTCAACTTCCACTCCTTCAAAGTGCTCAGCGAGGATGTCAGCGGCGAATAGGCTGCGAAAGCCAGGTTGCACGAGTTGGTGCCTGTTTCCAAAAAAATGCCCCGTCTGAAGCGGGGCGTTTTTTTGGTTTAACCTGCGAAACCTTTAGCGAAACGCCGGCACCACATCCCTGATAAACAACTCCAGCGGTTTCTTCTTCTCTTCATGCGGCAAGCTGTTGTCACACCAGAAACTGAACTCATCCACCCCCAGTTCCTGGTAGTACTTGATCCGCGGAATGATCTCTTCCGGCGTGCCGATCATCGCCGTCTTGTGCAGGCTCTCCAGTTCAAACTCCGGACCTCCGGCAAACTTCTCTTCCGGACTTGGCGCAAGAAAGCCGTTGACTGGCAGATAATCAGGGAAAGACCACGTTTAGAAGGCACTCCAGAACGTGTTCTGTTCCCGTTTCCCCGAGTCGGCGCAACATATTGAAGATGCCATCGGGGCAGGAAAGCCTGACACGTTGACCATTGATCGAGATAATGCGGCAGCGCGCAGGCTTGATTCTTTGCGCGGAATTGAAACAAAACCGGGCCTCGACCGTGATGAATATCCGCCCGCCATGTTCCAGGAAGGGGGGCGGGAAGCCTCAGTAAGGCATATCACCGCTGGTGATAACCGTGGAGCAGGCGCTTGTATTGGCGCTCAATGCAGAGAGTTGCCTAACGGGACGAAGGTTAGAATAGAGGTGATAGATTAGATTATGAATAATCTGGATAAGTTGTTATCGATTGCAAGTTCGTCCTTGAGTGCGCGTGAACCACAACTGTCTGGGCCAATACGCAACATGGCAGGGGCTTCGGCGGAACAACTTCTTAATGTGCTGCGTCAGCGCAATGGCTTCTATGCTTTTGAAGGCGCGCTGCATGTTTTTCCAAGCGACTCCAGCCAAAGTGAAATAGGCATATCTGATTGGAATCACGCTGACCTGTGGCGCACTAGCTACAAAGGCCTAGCCGATAACGGTGTCTTTTTTGCTGAAGATATCTTTGGTGGACAGTTCTGTATCAAGGATGGGAGTATCTACATTTTTGATCCGGAAACTGGCTCGTTAGAGTACTTGGCTGCGGATGTTGAAAGCTGGGCTGAAATAGTTCTGCACGACTATGAAGTATTGACAGGCTATCCGTTGGCTCATCAGTGGCAAAAGCGCAATGGTCCAGTTCGTGCTGGGATGCGTTTGCTGCCCAAAGTGCCTTTTGTAATGGGCGGTGATTTTTCCTTGGATAATTTATATGTTGCCGATGCTGTAGAAGGCATGCGGCTCAGAGCCGATATAGCCGATAAGATTAAAAATTTACCAGACGGTACTCAGGTTAAATTCAGTCTGGACTGACAGGAGACAAATGATAGTTTCAGCGATGTTTGATTCCCTCGTCACATTTGACTGCGTATATGGAGGCTTTGAGCTCGAAAATGGAGTAGTTCGCCTTTATGTCGAAAGAGGCCTAGCCTTGAAAAAAACGAAGTTGGTAACAGCGGCGGATGGCGCTCGGATCGTACAGTGTGATGAAGATGAGTGTCCTAAGGGCGAAAGTATTTTTCCTGTTCATTACATTTACGATCCCGCTAGAGATGTGGAGTATGTTGAATGGAGTCTTGTAAATGGTTTGTTACACGCTCGAAGCGAGGGTGGTGAATGGGTCAGATACGAGAGCGAGAGTGAAGGTTTGCACGCAATGCATGAATATGTGGGTGACTGCTGGCTGGTCTTTTCTGGTGTGAGTGTGTTGAGAAAAGTTATCTATGAATATTCTCTCGATCGAAAGAGTTCCTCAGGTAATGAGTTTGTCGAGGAGTTTATTAGTGGGCCTAAAGTCGATAAGTCTGCAAGTGAGTATTTTCTTGAGGGTGAAATAAACGTTTTGCCTGGGCCAGGATGGATGTCTTTGAAAATTGATGCAGATTCGTTTCATATCGAGATTCCCGACGATTGAAAGAAAAGCGGATAAATGGGGACCGGATAAATGGGGAAAGACCACCTTTCGAGAGACAAACGGGGACAGGCCACCTTCAAATTCGCGTCGAGCGTAAAAGCGGCGGTGACCTGCAGTTCGATGCCGTCGCAACATCTATTTGTCCTCGTCCGGAGATGAACACAACGTCGAAACCCATAGCAAGGACGGCAAGAAACGCGTCCATGTACAGGATGACCACACTGTTCAGAAAGCAGCTGAGTTCATCGCCGGCGGCGACGTA
>NZ_RCNZ01000075.1:0-85967 GCF_004307525.1 Pseudomonas sp. Sample_21
ATACGCTCTTCCAGCGGCGGGTGGCTCATGAACATGCGGGCGAAGCCCTGTTTGATGCCACCGTTGATGCCGAAGGCGTTCAGGGTGTCGGGCATGTGCACCGGCAGGCCTTGTTCGGCACGCAGACGTTGCAGAGCGCCAATCATCGCGCTGGTACCGGCCAGGCGGGCGCCGGCTTCGTCGGCACGGAATTCGCGCTTGCGCGAGAACCACATGACGATTGCGCTGGCGAGGATGCCCAGCACCAGTTCGGCGAAGATGGTCGCGACGTAGTAGGCGATGCCCTGGCCTTCTTCGTTCTTGAAGATGACCTTGTCGACGAAGTTGCCGATGATCCGCGCGAAGAACATCACAAAAGTGTTCACCACGCCCTGGATCAGCGCCAGCGTGACCATGTCGCCGTTGGCGACGTGACCGATTTCGTGGGCCAATACGGCTTTCACTTCATCGGGCGAGAATCGCTCGAGCAGGCCCTGGCTGACCGCGACCAGCGCGTCGTTCTTGTTCCAGCCGGTGGCGAAGGCGTTCGCTTCGTAGGCCGGGAAAATCCCGACTTCAGGCATCTTGATCCCGGCTTCGCGGGACAATTGCTCGACCGTTTGCAGCAGCCATTGCTCATGACGGGTGCGTGGCTGGCTGATGATTTGCGTGCCGGTGCTCATCTTCGCCATCCACTTGGAGATGAACAGCGAGAACAGCGAGCCGGCGAAACCAAAGACCGCACAGAAAACCAGCAGCTGACTGAGGTCGAGGTCGACCCCGTTGGCCGCCATGAACCCGTTGAAGCCGAACAGGCTCAGGGTGATGCTGGCTATCAGCACGACCGCCAGGTTAGTGGCCAAAAACAGCAGGATGCGCATCATGGTTGTAGAACTCTCCTCAAGCTAAAGATGTAGCGTACTGCGGGGTATATAAGGTGCGGCACCGGGCTATTCAACCGAGTGACTATTTCAAACTGTGTCCTACAGCGGTTTCCTGAGCAAAAAGAAAATTCCCACCCTCGATTCCGACACGGATGACACAGCCTTTCGCCCCGCCGCCATTAGGTCAGATACGTCTGTACGGCTCGCATCGCAAGTGTAGAAGGGCTGCAAAGGCGCGGAACAAAGATGTGTTGCTGAATCAGACAGTGCGCAACAGCCAATCCGTTGCGCACTGCTGGCCCATTACTGGCGGTAGGACTTGAGGAAGTTGCCGATGCGGCCGATGGCCATTTCCAGATCATCGACGCGGGGCAGGGTGACCACGCGGAAGTGATCCGGCCACGGCCAATTGAATGCCGTGCCCTGCACCACCAGCAGCTTCTCGGAAAGCAGCAGATCAAGCACGAATTTCTCGTCGTTATGGATCGGGCAGACCTTCGGGTCGATTTTCGGGAACGCGTACAACGCGCCCATCGGCTTCACGCAGCTGACGCCGGGAATATCGTTAAGCAACTCCCAGGTGCGGTTACGCTGCTCCAGCAGGCGACCCTGCGGCAGCACCAAATCGTTGATGCTCTGGTAGCCCCCCAGCGCGGTCTGGATCGCGTGCTGGCTCGGCACGTTGGCGCACAGGCGCATGTTGGCCAGCATGTCGATGCCTTCGATGTAGCTCTGCGCGTTGTGTTTCGGCCCGGAGATGGCGATCCAGCCGGAGCGGAAACCGGCCACGCGGTAGGATTTCGACAGGCCGTTGAAGGTCAGGCAGAGCAGGTCCGGCGCCAGCGAGGCAGTGCAGATATGCACGGCGTCGTCATAAAGAATCTTGTCGTAGATCTCGTCCGAGAACACCACCAGGTTGTGCGCGCGGGCGATTTCCAGCATGCCCAGCAACACTTCCTTCGAGTACACCGCACCGGTCGGGTTGTTCGGGTTGATGATCACCATGGCCTTGGTATTCGGGGTGATCTTGGCCTTGATGTCGGCCAGATCCGGGAACCAGTCGGCGCCTTCGTCGCACAGATAATGCACAGCGTTACCGCCAGCGAGGCTGACGGCAGCGGTCCACAGCGGATAGTCCGGGGCTGGCACCAGCACTTCGTCGCCGTTGTTGAGCAGCGCCTGCAGCGACATCACGATAAGCTCGGACACACCGTTGCCCAGGTAGATGTCTTCGATGCCGACACCTTCAACCTGCTTCTGCTGGTAGTACTGCATCACCGCCTTGCGCGCGCTGAACAGGCCTTTGGAATCGCTGTAGCCCTGCGCGGTCGGCAGGTTGCGGATCACGTCCTGGAGGATTTCGTCCGGCGCTTCGAAACCAAACGGCGCCGGGTTGCCGATGTTCAGCTTGAGGATGCGCTGGCCTTCCTCTTCCAGTCGTTTGGCGTGCTTGAGCACCGGGCCGCGAATGTCGTAGCAGACGTTGGCGAGCTTGTTCGATTTGCTGAACTGCATGGCGATGTGATCCCGAAAATGAACGATCCAGGCGGCAAATGGACAACCGTACTGGGATTGCTGCGTCTTCGCACAGGCGGAGGTCTGGCGCTTTTGCGCTCAGAATCCGTTTGAATGCGCCCGGTCTGGCTGCCAGACTGGCGCGTGACGAGGCGCAATCATACGTGCCGCCCGATCCGTGGAAAAGGTACAGATCGGGCTTTTTCAGCCGCTGAGGTGTGATGATGGAAAAGTTGCAGAAAACCCTGGAAGAATGGCGTGCCATGCTCGACCCCGAGCAGTACAACGTCTGCCGTCTGAGTGCCACCGAGCGTCCGTTCTCGGGCAAATACAACGACACCAAAACCGACGGTGTTTACCACTGTGTGTGCTGCAACGAGCCTTTGTTCGATTCGAAGACCAAATTCGATTCCGGCTGCGGCTGGCCAAGTTTCTATCAGCCGATCGGCGAAAGCGCGATGACAGAAATCCGCGACACCAGTCACGGCATGATTCGCACTGAAGTGAAATGCGCGCGCTGCGATGCGCATCTGGGGCACGTATTCCCGGATGGCCCGCCACCGACCGGCCTGCGTTATTGCATCAACTCGGTGTGCCTGAATCTCGAGCCGCGCGAATAACCGATAATGAGGCGACATTGCGTCGCCTTTTTATCGAGCAATTAGATTGCACGCAATTCAATTGCTCGTTATGTTTGCGCCTTCCTCACCATTGCGGAGCCGACCCATGAGCGACAACCTGCTGAATATCCCGTGCACCACCATCAAGGGTGAGCAAAAGACTTTGGCCGATTTCGCCGGTAAAGCGGTGCTGGTGGTCAATACCGCGAGCAAGTGTGGCTTCACTCCGCAATACAAGGGCCTCGAAGAACTCTGGCAGACCTACAAGGACCAGGGGCTGGTGGTACTGGGTTTTCCGTGCAACCAGTTCGGCAAGCAGGAGCCGGGCAATGAGGGCGCCATCAGCGAGTTCTGCGAACTGAATTTCGGCGTCAGCTTCCCGCTGTTCAAAAAGATCGACGTCAACGGCGCCGATGCTCACCCGCTGTTCGTGCAGTTGAAGAAGCGCGCCCCGGGCCTGCTCGGCTCGCAGGGCATCAAGTGGAATTTCACCAAGTTCCTCATCGGCAAGGATGGCCAGTTGGTCAAGCGTTTCGCCCCGACGACCAAACCGCAGGACCTGAGCGGCGAGATCGAAGCTTTGCTGAAATGAGTCAGCCGGGTGATTCGCTGAAGCTCGACAGCCAGTTGTGCTTCAAGCTGTACGCGGCCTCGCGGGCGGTGATTCGTGCCTACAAGCCGATGCTCGATCAGTTGGGCCTGACGTATCCGCAGTACCTGGCGATGCTGGTGCTGTGGGAATGGCAGGATGCTGCGCCGGAGCAACCGACGGTCAAGGCCTTGGGCGAACGTCTGGCGCTGGACTCGGGGACATTGACGCCATTGCTCAAGCGTCTGGAGCAGATCGATCTGGTCCGGCGTCGGCGCTCGGCGCGCGACGAACGTGAGATGCATCTGAGCCTGACGCCTGCCGGAGCCGCATTGCGCGAGCGGGTCGGTCCGCTGAAAGCGCGCCTGCTCTGCGACAGTGGCGTTGATCTGGACCGACTCAATGATTTGCGCGCCGGCCTCGATCACTTGCTCGGGCAAATCAAAGCGCTGGCGTAGTCGGCATCCACTGATCGAGCAGCGCGGCGAGTTCTTCGCGGCGAAACGGTTTGGCCAGATAGTCACTCATGCCCGCCGCGCGGCAGCGTTCGCGTTCCTCGGACATGGCATTGGCGGTCAGCGCGACAATCGGCAGATTCGGCCAGCGCCCGCTCTGGCGAATCTGCCGACTGGCTTCATAGCCATCCATCACCGGCATATTGCAATCCATCAGCACCAGATCGAAATCGGCAAACTCCAGCTGATCCAGCGCCTCGGCGCCATGCCCCGCCACCACCACATCGCAGCCAAGCTTGCCAAGCATGCCTTTTGCCACCAGTTGATTGACCGGGTTGTCCTCGACCAGCAGCACCTTGCCCCGACGCGCGGACGGCGAGGCGTCCGCTTGCGCTTCGGTGAGGGCGGCGACCTCCGGTTGCAGAATCCGTCGCAGATGCTGGTACAGCGCGTTGCGCGCCAGCGGCCGGGCCTGCTGCTGCAAGGGGGCGAGGGCGGCGGCTTCTTCGCTGGGCAGAAAACTGCCGTAAGCAGTCACCAGCAGAATCGGCGCGGTGATGCTCGGGCGTAAACCGAACAGGCATTCCGGACAATCGGTGATCAGCACATCCGGATTCAGGCCCAGCAGCGAATCATCGATGGTGCGCTGCGTGTATTCCAGGCCCCACACCGGCAACAGGCTTTTCAGCAATTCCGCCAGGCCACTGCTGGCAGCGGTGATGGCGAGAACCTTGCCGCGTAACGGCAGCGGAGGGAGGGCGCGAGTGTGGCAGGGCAGTGGCAGCTCGGCACAGAACTGGCTGCCAAAACCGCTTTCGGAGCTGATGGTCAGGCGCCCCTGCATCGCTTCGCACAGGTTATATGTCAGCGCCAACCCCAGCCCGGTGCCGCCGTACTGACGGGTGATACCAGCGCCGGCCTGGGTGAACGGCTGGAAGATTTTCACCTGCGCTTCCTGGGCGATGCCGATGCCGGTGTCGCAGACTTCGATGCGCACGCCGCCCTTGTGTGCCGACAGGCGCACATCGACCCGACCGAAACGGGTGAATTTCAGCGCATTCGACAGCAGGTTGCTGACGATCTGCCGCACTCGGGTCGGGTCGCCCAGCACCAGCGCCGGGAAGTGCGGCTCGATCAGGCAGGTCAGCTCTACGCTCGGCGCGGCGTTCTGCGAGAGCAGGTTGGCGGTGTCTTCGATCAGCGAGCCGAGGTCGAACGGGATGTTTTCCAACTCCAGTTGCCCGGCGTCGAATTTCGACAGGTCGAGAATATCGTTGAGCAGTTCCACCAGCACCTTGCCCGAGTCGTGGGCGATCGACAGTTGTTGCTGCTGCTCGGCGTTGAGCGGGCCATCCAGCGACAGTGCGATCATCCCCAGCAGACCGTTGAGCGGTGTGCGGATTTCATGGCTCATGTTGGCCAGAAACGCCGAACGCGCTTCGGCCATGTCCAGCGCAGTGCGGCGGGCCACTTCGAGCTCTTCGTTGGATTGACTGAGGCGGGCGTTGATTGCCTTGAGCTCGGCGGTGCGCGCCGAGACGATGTCTTCCAGTTGCGCGAGGTATTCGGTCAGGCGGTTTTCTGCGGTTCGCCGCTGCTGGATTTCGGTGGCGATGTTTTCGAACTGCTGATTGGCGACCTTGACCAGCACGCCGATTTCATCGTTGCCGTGGCCGGCCGGGCACTCGAGCGTGGTCGGCTCGGCGCTGCGCGGGTCGCGGCCGCTGAGCTCACGGATGACCCGCACCAGTGGTTTGGTCAGCATCACGTAGAACAGCGCCAGGAGGATCCCGGTCAGCAGCAGGCTGCGGGCGAAACCGTTGAGCAGGGTGACTTCCGCGCGGCGCAAGAAGCGGCTGCCAAAGGCGTAGGTGTCGACTTCCAGTTTGAGGACGCCGAGGGATTCGTTGGGCAAATGGTCGAGGTACAGGCGATCTTCGAAATGACGCTTGGCGCCGAACAGGAAGTCGCTGATCAGCCGATAGCTGCTCTGCAGTTCCGGGCGTTTGACGTTGGCCAGGACGGTCTCGTTGTTGTCGATCAATTGCGCGGCGATGATCGCCGGCGAGCGCAGCAGGCCGAGGGTGAGCTCCTGCGCCAGTTCGGCATCGATGTTGTAGGCGATGCGCGAGGCCGGATTGTGGCTGATTTCCAGCAGTGCGAGGATTTCCCGGTTGATGGAAGCGTCTTCGCTGGCATAATCGATGCCGATCTGCAGCAGACTGAGCAGGGTGCCCAGAATGAACCCGACCAGCACGGTAAGCCTGGCTTGCTTGTAAGACAGCCGGTGGGTGAATTTGATATCCATGGGTTGTTGAACCACTTCCGTTTCCCTTCGCTGCTCAAGCATAGTCGATCATGCAGGGATACCGAGGTTCCCGAATCGCCTTGTAACAAGGCTTGCTGAGGCGATTTTATCTGTGTGTCGTCGCTGGATCGTCATCATCACTGTGAAAGTGCCCGAGGAGAAGACGTGGATTCCCGATTGAATGCTTTTCTTGAACGCGCCGAGTCGGTTCTGGCGCGAATCGAACCACTGTTGCCGGCACCGCGCCCCGTCATTGACTGGAACACATGCCTGGCAGCGCGCTGGCAGCGTGACGGTCGCAGCGGCTACCTGTTGCCGCTGGAAGTCAGCCTCGACATGCGTCTGTCCGACCTGATCGGCGTCGACCGGCAGTTGGAGCAGTTGGGGCGCAACACACAACAATTTCTTGATGGCATGCCGGCCAACCACGCCTTGCTCTGGGGTTCGCGCGGTACCGGCAAGTCTTCGCTGGTGCGTGCGTTGCTGGCCGAGCACGCCGGTGCCGGCCTGCGTCTGATCGAGATCGAACGCGATCACTTGGCTGACCTGCCACGGGTGGTCGAGCAAGTCGCCAAATTGCCGCAACGTTTCGTGCTGTTCTGCGATGACCTGTCGTTCGAATCCGGCGAAGGCGACTACCGCGTGCTGAAAAGCGTGCTCGACGGTTCGCTCGAGCAGGCCCCCGACAACGTCTTGCTGTACGCCACTTCCAACCGCCGCCACCTGGTGCCGGAAAAGGAAAGCGACAACGAAAACTGGAAGCGCGTCGACGGCGAACTGCACCCGAGCGAAGCGGTGGAAGACAAGATCGCCCTGTCCGACCGTTTCGGTCTGTGGCTGTCGTTCTACCCGTTTACCCAGGAACATTTTCTAAACGTCGTCGAGCACTGGATCGGACAGTTGGCCGCCAAGGCCGGCCTGAGCTGGCAGCGCGACGAAGCACTGGACATCCTCGCCGTGCGCTGGGCCACCGGCCGCGGTAATCGCAACGGACGTTGCGCGTATCAATTCGCCCGTTACTGGGTGGGACTGAAATTGCTGGAGCACAAGGCATGATTGATTTGCAACAAAGCGGCCAGGGCCTCGAAGGCTACGGTATGTTGGCCGCGCAACTGGAATCGCTACTGGCGGACGAACGCGACTTCATCGCCAATGCCGCGCAGTTTTCCGCATTCCTGTTCAACCAGCTCGATGATCTGAACTGGGCCGGTTTCTACCTCAATCGCAACGAAGAGCTGGTGCTCGGCCCGTTTCAGGGTCAGATCGCTTGCGTGCGCATCCCGTTCGGGCGCGGTGTTTGCGGCGCTGCCGCTGCCAGCCTGCAAACCCAGCGCGTCGAGGATGTACATGCCTTCCCGGGCCACATCGCCTGCGACAGCGCGTCCAACAGCGAACTGGTAGTGCCCTTGGTCAAGGACGGACGCCTGATCGGTGTGCTCGACCTCGACAGCCCGAAGCTGGCGCGTTTCGGCGCCGAGGATCAGTCCGGCATCGAGCAACTGGCGGCGATTTTCCTGCGCCTGACCGACTGCTGATCAACCGCTGAGGCCAGCCTTGTGCAGCAGGCTGGCCGTATCCACGCTGTCGATTTGCGCGGGATCAAGAAACCGCGTCGCGTACTGCATGTACACACCCTCATTGATGAACAGGCCGAACAGCGGCGTATCGATGTGCGCTTCACGGCACATGGTCGCCATGATCCCCAGCGCCTCGCTCAGCGACTTGGCTTTCTTGTAAGGGCGATCGGCGGCGGTCAGCGCTTCGAAAATATCGGCAATCGCCATCATCCTCGCCGGCAGGCTCATCTCCTCGCGTTTCAGCCGTTTCGGATACCCGGTGCCGTCCATTTTTTCATGATGACCGCCGGCGATCTCGGCAATGCTGTCCAGGTGACCGGGGAAGGGCAGGTGGCTGAGCATCATGATCGTCTGCACCATGTGATGGTTGATGATGTAGCGCTCTTCACGGGTAAGGGTGCCGCGGGCGATCTTCAGGTTGTACAGCTCGCCGCGGTTGTACTTGTACTCGGGTACATCGAGTTTGAAGCCCCAGGGGTTGTCCTCGGGGATCAGCTCGTTCTTGTCGCGTTCGATCAGATGCTCGGGTTTGTCGGCGAGCAGTGTTTCACTGACGGGCAGCGTCGCCGCCGGTGTTTTTGCCTGGCGGCGGTTTTCTTCCCATGACACACCGAGGCGATCATCCAGTGTGCGCAGCCATCTGCGTTGCGCGACTTGCTCGAGGCGCAGCAGATCGGCCTCGGCCATGGCCTCGCCACCGAGATTGCAGCGGGCGACAAAGGCGAAGTCGTCGTCGAGCATCAGCAACTCACTATCACGGGCGCGGGCCAGCGCCGCTTCGTCTGCACCGCTTGCCAGCGTCTGCCAGTAGTTGATCCACACGTCACGCTTGAGCACCTCGAAGCGGGTGCGGATTTCGTGGATGCGGTCGTTGATGGTCTCGAGCTTGGTGGCCTTGTCGACTACGTATTCCGGCGTCGTGACCTTGCCGCAATCGTGCAGCCACGCTGCGATGTGCAACGCCTCCCATTCATCCTCGCTCGGTTGGTAAGCGCTGAACGCCGGGTCCTGGCTTGCCGCAGCGGCCTGGGCGAGCATCAGCGTCAATTCCGGCACTCGCTGGCAATGGCCACCGGTGTAGGGGCTCTTGGCATCGATCGCGCTGGCGAGCAGTTGGATGAAGGCATCGAGCAGTTGTTTCTGCCGCGCTTGCAGACGCTGACTTTCGATGCTCACCGCCGCCGCGCCGGACACCGCCTGCAAGAAGGCGATACGGTCGGGGCGCAGCTTTTCCAGGTCGCCCGGCGCGCCGCTGTCATTGACCAGCAGAATCAGCAGGCCGATGGTTTCGTCGTGCTGGTTGTGCAGGCGGATGCCGATCAGGTGGATGCGCGGTGATTCCATGGCCAGGAGGATTTTCTGCAAGTCGCCGGCCTGATCGAAGCCCAGATGGCTGACGGTATTGTTGGCGCTGGCCAGTTGCTCGAACCACGCCGGGCCGGTGTTTTTGTGCAGCTCACGTCCCTCAATGTCAAACGCCTCCAGCTTCTGCGGCACGCCATCGATGACCAGTCCATAGGGTTCCATGCGCGCGCCGTCGGCTTCGCGCAGGTAGATCAGACCGGCCTGCGCCTGAGCGATCTGCACGGTTTCGAACAGCACGCGTTCGAGCAGCGGGGCAAAACGGGTTTCGGCGCAAAGGCTGTCGGTGATGCGGAAGAAACTGCCCAGGGTTTCTTTCATCCGCGCCATCGACAGGCTCAATTGATCGACTTCCAGTACGGGCGAGCGGCGCGCCAGCGGAGAACTGAAGTCGAAGCTGCGGATCGCGTCGGCTTCTTTGACCAAGGCATGCAGCGGCTTGACCAGAATCCGCGAAATCACCCAGCCCAATGGCAGGCACAGCAACAGGATGGCGAGGGTGATCAGCGCGCCTTGCCAGCGCATGCGGAACGCATCCACCAGTAATTCGTCTTCTGGCACCAGCAGCGCCAGTTGCAAACCTTTCGGCCCGCCTTCCTCGATGCTGGTGCGCGCGACGATCCATTGCCGGTCGTTTACTTGCAGACGCTTGCCGATAGTGTCGGAGCTGAGCAGCGCGTTCAGCTCAGGGCTGAGATCGGCCGCTCTGGCCAGACGTGCAGTGCGGTCATCGACGATCAGGCGATGGCTGTCGTGATAGGCCACGGCGTTGCCATCGGTGTCGTACAGTGCGATCTCTGTCGAAGGCGTGACCCGGTGCTTGCCCAAGGCGGTCGACAGCGAAGCGAGGGTCAGATCGGCGCCAATCACCGCGTTCTCGCCGCTGCGCCGGGCCAGCGTGGTGCCGACATTGTGGGTCGAGAAAAATACATAGGGCTCGGTGGTGATTTGCCCGGCCTGTTGCAGGGCGTCGCTGAACCAGGTCCGGCTGCGCGGATCGTAAGGCTCGTCTGGATGATCGCGGCGGCTGAGCGGCGTCAGCGCCTGATCAAAGAACAATGATTGCGAGCGTACAGTGCCTTGCGGCTCGTGCTCGATGCTCCAGACCTGATAGGCCGCCGCTTCCGGCGCCTGAAGCTGTGCCTTGAGTTCCGCCGTGCGCAGCGCGCGCACCATGAAGAAATCACCATTGGTATAACCCAGATACAGCGATGCCAGCGCCGGGTTGTCGGTCAGCGACTGGCTGAAGGGTTTGAGCAACGGCAGGCGTTGTTGCAGATCGCTCGCGTGGGCCGCCGGGGTGTCCGCCAGCAGGCTCAGCAGGTTGCGGATCGGCTGATAGGTTGCCTGCAGATCGAGGCGTACATCCTGCTCGATCCGATCAAACAGCTTTTCGCTGCTCGACAGGATGATCTGCGTGGTCTGGTGGTAATTGAACAGGCCCAGCACCACGCCCGTAAGCAATAAAAGAAAGGTGAACATGACGCTGATGTGCACGTGCAGCGGCAACCGGCGTTGCTCGGGGCGCAGTGGGCTGTGCATTGCTGGCTCTCCATGAATGTTTAACTCACTGCTCAGCGTCCAAGCATAGTTAAGACTCGCTGACTGTGCCTTGATCGGCCAGGGTCAATTGCTGCTGCAGGGCCTGCGCCAGTTCGAGCATCGCCTGGCTGGTTGCCGCCCAGCGACGGGCAATCTCCTGTGATGCGAGCGCTTGCTCGCAAGCGGCCTCAAGCTCATCGCAACATTCGATCAACCGCGAGGCCTGCGCGATGCGTGCTGCGCCCTTGATCTTGTGCGCAGCCACCGCCAGCGCTTCGCGATCATCCTCGGGCGACAGCCTGAGCAGTTCCTCGCGGTCGAGGCGGCTGCTCTTGAGCAGCTCCACCAGCATGCGTCGGGTCTGCGCCGGGTTGTTGCCGGTCAGCAAGCTCAGACTTTGCAGATCGAACACCGAGGCCGGTGAAGCCGGCGTGATGCCGTCGATCCACTGTCCGAGCAGGGTCAGACTCAACGGTTTGAACAGGCAGTCGTCCATGCCGGCGAGCTTGCAGCGCTGGACTTCTTCCGGCTGGGCATTGGCGGTGAAACCCAGCACGGTGCACGGCGGGCGATGGTTTTGCAGTTCAAGCTGGCGAATCCCACGGGTCATCTCATAGCCGTTCATCAAGGGCATGTTGCAGTCGACGATCACCAGATCGAAATGATCGGCCTTCCACCGCTCGAGGCCGCTGCAGCCATCTTCGGCAATGCTGAAGCGATGTCCGAGAAACTCCAGTTGCTGGCACATGAGCAAACGGTTGGCCGGATGGTCGTCGACAACCAGGACATGTAACGGCGTTGTCGCAGGCTTGATCAACGGCTCGCTTTTCGGCGGATTCGCCTTTGCCGGCAGGCTGTCCAGCGGCAGCGATATGCACACCTGAGTGCCGATGCCGGGCTGGCTGCTCAACTGCAGTTGTCCGCCCATCATTTCGCACAGGTTGCGACTGATGACCAGCCCCAGTCCGGCGCCGTTTTTTGCCTGCCGACTGCCGTTTTCCGCCTGCGAGAATGGCTCGAACAAGCGCTGTTGATCTTCGGCGCTGATGCCTGAGCCGCTGTCCTGCACGGTCAGCTGCATCAATGTTCGACCAGCAGCGTCTGCCGGGATCAGGTCGAGGGTGATCCGCACGTGGCCGCTTTCGGTGAACTTGATAGCGTTGCTGACCAGGTTGGACAGCACCTGCTTGAAGCGCAGCGGATCCAGATGCACATCCACAGCCGGGTGCGGCGGGTTGAAGACGACTTGCAAGGCAAGGTTTTTCTGCCGCGCTAGGCCGTCGAAGATGCGTGCAACGGAGGTTACTGTGTCGACCAGATTGATCCACTCCGGGGACAGGCTCAGACGTCCCGACTCAATGCGGGCAATGTCGAGGATATCGCCGATCAGCCCGAGCAGATCCTTGGCCGAATGGTAGGCCGTGTCGATCGATGCGCGATCGGGGTGTTGCGGATCGATGCGTCGCAGGGTCAGTTCGAGCATGCCGATTACGGCGTTCATCGGCGTACGGATCTCATGGCTCATGGTTGCCAGGAAGGTACTTTTGGCCCGGTTCGCCTCGTCCGCCTGCTCTTTGGCTGCACGCAGTTTTTCAAACAATTGGCGGCGTTCACTGATGTCTATCCAGCCGCCGATAATCCCTTGAACGTCACCGCTGGAGTCGCGGTAGGGAAGAATCCAGTGGTAAATCGTCAAACGGCGGTTGCCGATGTGCAGGGGCCGGTCGAGGATCAACGGAATGCCTTCGGCAATGACTCTCTGGTAATCGGCCTGGAATGCCTCGGCCTCGCATGCGTTGCTCAGGGTGCCATGCATCACGCCTTTGCCGATGATGTCCTCGCGTCTGGCGTTGAACGCTTCGAGATAACTGTCGTTGCAACTTTGCAGCAGACCCTGGCGATCTCGCACGTAGATCGGGTGCGGCGTGCCGTTGACCAGCGAGCGCATGAACTCCAGTTGATCGTTCAGTGCACGTTCGGCAGCCTGGCGTTGTTTGATCTGGTGGCGCATGTAGGCGTTCCAGGTCAACAACAGCAGCAGGATCAGGCCGGCGGCTGCGACCACTTGGTAGAACAGGCGCTGGTAGTTTTGCCAGATGTTCTGTGATGCCGTGGAGTAACCGCGCCAGCGGCCGTTGATCACGCCGAGCTCCTCGGGAGCGATGCTCAGCAGCGCCTTGTTGATGATCGAGGCCAGTTCGGTGTTGTCACGGGCGGTCGCCAGCGAGAAGGCTGCCTGACTGGTGCCGATCGTGGTGGTGATTTGCAGTGGCCGATCGAATATGCGCGATGAGATGAAATAGTTGGCGATCACTAGCGAGTTCACCGCACCGTCGACATGGTTCTCGGCGAGCATCGACACGGCGCTGAACGTGTCGGGGGTTTCGATCAGTTCGATGCCCGGAAAATTCTCATGCAAGTAGGCGACCAGCGGATTGCCTTGAGCGATTGCCAGCCGCTTGCCTTTGAGTTGGCCCAGATTGGTCGGGCTGTCGGCGCTTTTGCGGGTCAGCAGCACGTAGGAATTTTCCAGATACGGGCGACTGAAACTGAGGTTTTTTTCACGTTCGGCGCTGGGCAGCAGGGCTGCGATCAGATCGGCCTTGTGATTGTCGATCTGCCTGATCATTTCCGCATCGTTGCGGCTGCGCTGAACCTCGAAACGCAGGCCGGTACGCAAGCGGATCAGCTCGAGCAGGTCGGCGCTGATGCCGCGGAAATTGCCGGCGCTGTCGAAGAAGGTCAACGGTGCGTAAGCTTCATTGACCACCACGCTGACGACGGGGTGCTGCTTGAGCCACTTTTCCTCACGATCAGTCAGCTGCAGTTTTCTGTCAGTGAGCAGCAGGTCGTTGCCGGCGCTCCAGCGCTTGGCGATGTCGTCGCGCTGACTGCTCGGGATCGCTGCGAGCACCGTGTCGATGATGCCCAGCAGCTGCGGATTGCTGCGCCGCACGGCGAAGCTGAAGCCATGGGCTTCCTGCTTGCCGAAGTTGGCCATACGGACGTTGTTGAGATAGCCCTTGTTGATCATGTAATGGGTGGAGAGGGTGTCGCCGAGAAACACATCGGCCTGGTCGAAGGCCACCGCGTTGATTGCGTTCTGGTAGGACGGATAGCAGGTGATCAGTGCTTTGGGATACAGCGCTTTGATCTCGGGCACCGGCAGGTAGTGATACACCATGCTCAGGCGCAGGCCGGCGAGGCCTTCGGTCAGCGAGCGGGTTTCGTCCTCGCGGGTTACCAGTACCGGCTGATCGACCGCATAGGGTCTGGAAAGCGCGAGGTTGGCATTGCCTGCTTCGTAGCCGTTGGCTGTGCCAAGCAGGTCGATCTGGCCATCGATCAAGGCGCGAATTGCAGCCTCGCGCGAGGGAAAGCGTTGCACGCGAATCGGCAAACCGGTGGCCTGACCGAGAATCCCTGCGTAATCGGCGGTCAGTCCCTCGTAGTCCTGGCCACTGACGGTCATGTCGAATGGCGGGTAATCAGGTGCGGAGGTACCCAGTTTCAGTTCGCTGCGAGTCTGCAGCCATTGCCGTTGTGACGGCTGCAGGACAGTTTGCACGGCCTCGGTGGCCGAGCGGCTGAGCAATGCATAGTCCGGTGAAGCGCTTGGCGCGGCGAGGGCATTGGCGCTCAGGTACAGAACAGCGCTCAAGGCAATCAGGTAGTCCTTTACACGGCTGGGCATGCGGAGTCTCACACGAGTGCGTTACGTTTGGCCATCTCGATAAGTTCTACAAGGGATCTGGCTTTGAGTTTTTGCATCAGACGCTTTTTATAAGTGCTGACGGTCTTGTTGCTCAGAAACATGCCTTTGGCTATTTCCTTGTTGGTACGTCCCTGAGCAAATAACTGCAATACCATCAGTTCGCGGTCATTGACGGATTTGAACAGTTCAAGTTCAGCGTATCGAGTGTCGTCGGCGCGCACCGGATTAAGCGCTTGACTGGGGAAATAGTTATAACCGGAAAGTACCGCTTTGATTGCGCTGACCAATTCGCTCAAGTCTTCCTGCTTGCAGACATATCCCGATGCACCGGATTGCATGCAGCGGATACCGAACAGCGTAGGACACTGCGCCGTCAGAATCAGAATCTTGAAATTCGAACCCATGGTGTTGAAGCGGGCCAGCACTTCGAGGCCGTCCAGCTTGGGGATGCTGATATCGAGAATGACCAGGTCGGGCATGCATTCACGGACCATCTGCATGGCATCGACACCGTTATCGGTCTCGCCGACGACCTTGTAGCCTTCATGTTCCAGGAGCATTCGCACGGCGAGGCGGATGACCGGATGATCGTCCACAATAAAAACGGAGTTCATAAATAGAGTCCCATGCAAGCATGAATAAAGCGCGCACCTTAGCTCAGATGCATGAGCACTCGCATGGACTGGTAGTGTCGCGACTACGTTATCGGATTAATCCTACGCGTAATGAGGAAAGAGACTACGTTGAAATTAGGTTCGGCGTAAGGAAGGGCGAGCAATCAATTGGCCGAAGATTGAAATGATCCGAAGGCCAATATTGATATTCAATTATTTGTCGATGTTTAAAGTTGCGTTTAATCAGCGGTGTTTATTTGATCGGGTTAATGGGTCAAGCGTAGTTGAATCTCACTCGGTGCACAGGGGCATTCAGCGAAACTCTCATGGTGGTCAGCCGGTCAGGTGACCGGCCGACCACCATGAGACTCAGTGACTTGAACGCCCGGTCATTTCCAGTGCCATGTCACTGGCGTAACTGTCGGTCATGCCGGCGATGAAATCGATCATGCGCAGAAACGAACTGTGCAACGAACCCTGCGGATCCGGCGCATTGTTGCCAAGCAAATCGAGGATGCGCCGGCTCTTGAACGACGGCGTGCGACCGTTGTGCTGCTCCAGCGCGGCGCCGCAGAACGAATTGAGCAGGATCTCCAGCGTCGTGTACGCGCCGATCTCGTGCAGGGTCTTGCGCTTGTCCTGAAAGATTTTCTTGCGCGCGATGTCCTTGGCGTTCAACACGCAGCGCTTCGCCGGCCCGTGCATGTGTTCGACCAGATCGCCGTGCAGCGTGCCGGCGAGCAGAGCATCCTGCTGTTCGACAAATGCCCGCGCCGCCGCGTTGGTCAGGTGCTCGATGGCCTTGCCGCGCAGGATCGCCAGTTTACGCCGCCGGGAATCCTGCGGGCCGAGCTGGCGATAGGTTTCCGGCAAATCGTCGCCGACCAGACCGAGCAGCAGTGACTCGACTTCGGCGTATTCGAGCAACTCCATTTCCAGACCGTCTTCGAGATCGATCAGCGCATAGCAGATGTCATCAGCGGCTTCCATCAGGTAGACCAATGGATGGCGTGCCCAGCGCTGGTCTTCGATTTGCGGCAGGCCGAGTTTGTGCGCGATCTGTTCGAGCAATGGCAGCTCGCTCTGATAGCAGCCGAATTTGTGTTTCTTGTAGCCGAGGGAGTCGGCGTGGCGCGCGGTCCATGGGTATTTCAGATAGGTGCCCAGCGTCGCGTAGGTCAGGCGCGTGCCGCCGTCGAACTGGTGATATTCCAGCTGCGTCAGCACGCGAAAGCCTTGAGCATTGCCTTCGAAATTGAGGAAATCACCACGCTCGGCCTCGCTCATGCCGTCCAGCCAGCCACGCCCGGCGGCTTGTTGAAACCAGTGGCGAATCGCGTCTTCGCCGGAATGGCCGAACGGCGGATTGCCGATGTCATGCGCCAGGCAAGCCGATTGCACGACCATGCCGAGGTCGGCCGGGTCGCACCAGTCTGGCAGCGCGCTGCGCAAGGTTTCACCGACACGCATGCCCAGCGAACGGCCGACGCAGCTGACTTCCAGTGAGTGGGTCAGGCGGGTATGAATGTGATCGTTGCTGGTGACCGGGTGCACTTGGGTCTTGCGCCCGAGGCGGCGGAAGGCACCGGAGAAAATGATGCGGTCATGGTCTTTGTGAAAAGGGCTGCGGCCGAGTTCTTGCGGGCTGTGCAGCGGCTTGCCGAGGCGTTCGCGGTTGAGCAGGGTTGGCCAATCCAAGGCTGATTCTCTCCGTCTGGTAACTGATCGCCCTAGCTTCCCGGTTCGGCCCCGTGCCTGCAAGCAGAACTACAGGCCTGCTGCGTCGATATCGATCAACAGCAAGCGTTCACCGTTATCGAAAAACTGTCCGGCAGTCAGGCAATACTGGTTGCTGGTGGCATCGCGATAGGTGTTCGACAGGGTCAGGCGGCGTTCTTCCCAGCCTTCGGCCAGCAGATGATAGAAATACGGTCGCCACGACCAGTTGTGCCCCAGATAGCGGTCATCGGCAAACCAGCCGTCATGGCGCCATTCGAGGTTGGGCGTCAGTTGCGTGCCGTGGCGATCGCACTGATAAAAGCGCAGCAGCCAGGGAAACGCCTGCAATTGCGGCAACGCACTGAGCGGGGCGCGGGCCTGCGCCCATTGCTGCAGAATCGCCATCAGTTCGCTGAGCTGCTGACGCATCTGCATCAGCCTTCCGCGCTCGCTGAGTTTCTGTTTTACGTAGCGCTGCCTGAGTTGGGCGAAATGCGCGACGAAAGCATCCGTAGCGAAGAAGTCTTCCTGCGCCCGGGCGAAAAGAAAACCTTGTACGTAGCGCGAGCCGCACTCCAGGGCGAAATTCAGCTGTGCTTCGGTTTCGACGCCTTCAGCGATGATCCAGCAGCCGGTTTTTTCGGCCATCTGCGCAAGTGCTTTGACCACGTCACTGCTCGGTCCGCCGAGGGCCGCAGCCTGAAACAGGCGCATGTCGAGCTTGAGAATGTCCGGTTGCAGGGCCAGTACCCGATCCAGCTGCGAATAGCCGGCGCCAAAATCATCGATGGCGATTCTCGCCCCTGCGTTACGGTAGCGCCCGACCACGTGGGCCAGGCGTTCGCTGTTACCGCCCAGTTCGGTGATTTCGAAAACGATGCGCTGCGGATCAACCTGGTGTCGCGCCAATTGCTTGAGGCTTGGCAGCGCTTGATCGGCGCGCAGGCGACTGATCCAGCGTGGCGACATGTTCAGGCTGAGGAACCACTCCGCCGGCGCTTCATGCAGGCGGCTGAGGGCGTGGTCACGGATCTGCCGATCGAGACGGCGCAAGGCAGTGGCCGGTGTCCGTGGGTCGGCGAACAACGGTCCGACCGAGGTCAGTTGACCATCGCTCTGGCGCAAGCGACCGAGTGCTTCGACACCAGCGATGCGGCCGGTGGCGGTATCGATGAAAGGCTGAAAACAGGCGAGCGGTTGCCCGTCGATCACGGCAAGTCCTTAATCTTGTTTTTGGTTTGGCCGCGCTTGCCGGATAGGCACGCGGGATGGAATCTCCCGATAAGGAGATTCATCCCGGCGCTATTGCAAGAATGTAGCCAGATGGGCGCTTCAGCGTTTGCCCGAGCTGTGCATGACCAGTCTGATCAGCGGCCCAAGCGTCGTGCCCAGACGCAGCAGTCGCGTCAAACCGCCGCCACTGCTGCGTTTCGAGCCTTTGCCGGTGAGGAAACCCAGCAGCGTCACCGCCGCCACGCCCCACAACGGCGCGTGCTTGATGCCAAAACCGTCCTGCACGTTCTGCTTCATGCCACGCATGCGCTGCAACGGTTGCAACACTTGCGCGGTTTCGTGGCGGATTTCCTGACGGTGCATTTCCATGCGCAGGCGGATCAGCGCCTTGCGCATTTCCCGGCGTGAGCTGTTGTGCGGAAGTTCAGGCAGGCTCATGGCAGCAGGCGCTCCCGGTCGTTGGCCAGCTCTTCGAGCGTGCCGTGGAAAGGCGAGGACTCATCGAAAATCGCCGCTTTGAGGCGTAGGCCGCAGAAGATCGACGCCAGCGTGTAAAACACGCACAGGCCGATGATCGCTGCCAGGCGGTAGGTGTCCCAGAAGATGATCATCACCAGCGTCGACAGACCCACCAGCAACAGCAGGGCAAACACCAACGCCAGGCCGGCGAACAGCAGCAGGCTGACAGTGCGTGATTTCTGCTCCTGCAGTTCGATGCCGAACAGTTCGACATGACTGTGCAGCAGGCCCAGAACGGCAGCGCCGAGGCGACGTGTGGAGGAGGCGGTGCCCGCAGTCGGGCCGGATTCACCGATCGACATGATCAGCGCCGAGTTGCCAGCAGGCCGATCAGAAAGCCGACGCCGGCAGCGATGCCCACCGACTGCCATGGGTTGGCCGATACATAGTCTTCAGTAGCGGTGACCGCCGCCTGACCGCGTTCGCGCAAGGTGTCTTCAGTCACTTTCAGGGTTTCCCGGGCACGCAGCAGGCTGTCGTGAATCTGGGCACGCAGCTCATCGGCCTGATCGCCAGCGAGGGTCTTGGTGTGCTCGAGCAGGCGTTCGGTGTCGGCGACCAGAGTCTGGAAGTCGTTCATCAGGATTTCTTGAGCAGTCTTTGCCTTGATGCTGGCCATGGGTGGATCTCCGTAGGTGGCTTTGAAGCGTTCGAGTATGAGCCTTGCGCGAAGGTTCAGTGCAAATGCCTGGTACAACTTTTGCTGTGTCGTGGTGCGTCGCTCGGCGTATGTGCGCTGTTGCCGGGCGTCCGAGCAGAAAACTCTAATTCATTTGCTCGCGGTTCGTGATCGGACATCGATATATGCGCCAAATCAGTTCATCAACCCTGCCGTTGGATATTTGATGAGTCGTAATTTGGTGCATGAAATGCCCGCATGAACCGCTTTGGTGCCTTTTAGCCTTGGGTCTGCCTCCTCATGGAAAATCTGCAAAGCGCTGTGGACACGCTGGTTCACAGCTCCAACACGTTGTTCATTCTGATCGGTGCGGTGATGGTACTGGCGATGCACGCCGGTTTCGCCTTTCTGGAGGTCGGCACGGTCCGGCAGAAGAACCAGGTCAACGCGCTGGCGAAAATCCTCAGCGATTTCGCCGTCTCGACCCTGGCCTATTTCTTTATAGGCTATTGGATCTCCTATGGCGTCACCTTCATGCAACCGGCGGCGGTGCTCACGGCTGACCACGGCTATGGCCTGGTGAAGTTTTTCTTCCTGCTGACCTTCGCTGCCGCGATCCCGGCGATCATTTCCGGCGGCATTGCCGAACGCGCGCGTTTCGTCCCGCAGTTGTGCGCGACGGCGCTGATCGTGGCGTTTATCTATCCGTTTTTCGAAGGGCTGATCTGGAACGGCAACTTCGGCTTGCAAGGCTGGCTGACGGCGCAGTTTGGCGCGGCATTCCATGATTTCGCCGGCTCGGTGGTGGTGCATGCCGTGGGCGGTTGGCTGGCGTTGGCCGCTGTTCTGCTGCTCGGCCCGCGCAATGGTCGCTACCGCGATGGGCGCCTGGTCGCGTTCGCGCCGTCGAGCATTCCGTTTCTGGCGCTGGGCTCGTGGATCCTGATTGTCGGCTGGTTCGGCTTCAACGTGATGAGCGCGCAAACCCTGCAAGGTGTCAGTGGCCTGGTCGCGGTCAACTCGCTGATGGCCATGGTTGGCGGTACCGTCGCGGCGTTGATCGTTGGGCGCAACGACCCTGGCTTTCTGCACAACGGCCCGCTGGCCGGGCTGGTGGCGATTTGCGCCGGCTCCGACCTGATGCATCCGGTCGGTGCGCTGGTAACCGGCGCGATCGCCGGAGCCTTGTTTGTCTGGTGCTTTACCGCTGCCCAAGTCAAATGGCGCATCGACGATGTGCTGGGCGTATGGCCGCTGCATGGTTTGTGTGGCGTGTGGGGCGGGATTGCCTGCGGCATCTTCGGTCAGTCTGTGCTGGGTGGCCTGGGCGGTGTCAGCCTGATCAGCCAGTTGATCGGCACTGCGCTTGGCGTCGCGGTCGCGCTGGTCGGCGGCTTCGTCGTCTACGGCGCGATCAAGGCATTGCATGGGCTGCGCCTGAGTCAGGAACAAGAGTATTACGGCGCCGACCTGTCGCTGCACAAGATCGGCGCGGTGAGTCAGGACTAGATTTCCTCATCATTGGCTCCGGGATAGAAACCGTGGAGCAGGCGATAGCGATCGATACGCACTTGATCGACCTTCTCCTGCACTTTGTGTGCGGGCAGGCCAAGCATGATCAGCGCGTGTGAAGCGAGCATCAGGCTTGACTCCAAAAGCTCCGGCACCACCTCGGTGGCGCCCGCAGCTCTGAGTTCCGCCGATTGGCTGTCGTCACGGGTGCGTACCAGAATCGGCACCTGTCGGTTGAGTCGCCGGGCTTCGCGCAGAATGCGCAACGCCACGTCGCTCTGATCCACGGCGATTACCAGCAGCCGGGCGCGGAACAGGCCAACCGCAGTAAGCAGATCGCCACGCGCCGAGTCGCCGTAGTGTACGTCGCTTTCCGCAGATGCGGCTTCCTGCACCCGCACCGGATCGTTGTCCAGCGCAACATAGGCTTGCCCGGCGTTGCCCATGAAGCGGCCGATGGATTGGCCGACGCGACCGTAGCCGCAGATCACCACGTGCTGGTCGAGGTCGGCGTTGAGCGCGCTGATCTGTTCGATCTGCGCTTCCTGATTGGGCTTGCGGTGCAGCACGGCGGCGATGCGCGGCGCCGCACGCAACAGCAGTGGCGTGAGCAGCATCGAACAGAACGTCGCCGCGAGCAGCAGGGCGCCCGGTTCGGCCGGCAACAGGTTGTTTTGCTGCATCTGCGCCATCAAGGCAAAACAGAATTCGCCACCCTGGGCCAGGGCCAGGCCGCTGCGCCATGCGGTTTCGCTGTCACTGCCGCGCCACTTCACCAGCAGCGCGACCACGATGCCCTTGATCAGCATCAGGCCGAGCGTCAGGCCGATGATCAACAGGCTGTGACTGACGAACAATTGCAGGTCGATCAGCATGCCGATGCTGACGAAGAACACGCCGAGCAGAATGTCGCGAAAGGGCCGGATGTCAGCTTCGATCTGGTGCCGGTAATGGCTTTCCCCGAGCAACATGCCGGCGAGGAAAGCGCCGAGTGCAGGCGACAGCCCCAACAAGTGCGTGAGCCAGGCAGTCAGCAGCACGATCACCAGCGCCAGCAGGACGAACAGCTCCGCAGAGCGCGAGGCCGCCACCTCATGAAACAGCCGTGGCAATAACCAGCGACTGGCGAGCAGCAGGCCGAAGAACAGCACCACGGTTTTGCCCAGGGTCAACGGCAAGGCCCAATACCAGGCCTGCTCGCTGGTGCCGGCGAAGACCGGAACCAGTGTCAGCAGCAATACCGCGACAACGTCCTGAAACAGCAACACGCCGACCGCGTTCTGGCCGTGGCTGCTGAATACTTCACCAAGACTGCCCAGCTCCTTGGTCACGATCGCCGTGGATGACAGCGATAACCCTGCGCCGAGTAACAGCGCCGGCATCAGCGGCATGCCCAGGCCCATCAACAGTGTGCCGAGCAGCGCTGTGCTGATCAGCACTTGCTGACTGCCGAGGCGAAACACCACCTGACGCAGCGCAATCATCTTCGACAGGGAGAACTCCAGACCCAGCGAAAACAGCAGAAACACCACGCCCAGCTCGGCGACATCGGGCAGATGTTCGCTCTCGTTGACCCAGTCGAATGCGTTCGGCCCGACCAGTAATCCCACGCACAGGTAACCCAGCACCGGCGGCAGTCGCAGGCGCCGGAACAGGGCAATCACCACCAGGGATGAGGCGAGGATGATCAACAGATTTGCAAACACGGGACACTCCGCTGTCAGGGCGTTGGCCTCTGAAGCGTAGAGGCAAAAAGTCCGCGAGGATGACGCATTTGCAATTTGCGCTGAATGATTTGCGTCAGGATTTTGCGCCGGGAGCGCTGGGTCCTTTGGGCGGCGCCGGGTCGACGAGGGTTTAGTGGCGTCCTAGAATGGGCTCACTTGTTTTCCGGTAATGCCGTCATGCCTCCTGAATGTCAGCTGTTCGGCACCCTCGGGTGTCACCTGTGTGAAGTCGCCGAAGCCGAGCTGATGCCCTTCGTCGAGCATGGTCTGCTGGTTGAACTGGTGGACATCGCCGAAGACGAATCGTGGTTCGAAAAATACAGCTTGCGCATCCCGGTACTGCGGCGGGTTGACACCGGCGCTGAGCTGGATTGGCCGTTCAGTGGCGACCAGGTAGTGGCATTTTTAGGCTGCTGATTTTGCCTTGATCCTTTCCGCTGGTCGCAGCGATACATCCTTGCGTTGGCGCTCGCTGAATTCTTCGGTTACTGTATGTCCATACAGCAATCGAGTCAGAGGGATGAACCGTGGTCAATGTCGAACAGTTGAAGAGCAGCGTTAACCGGATGTCGGTGGACGTGGTGCGCGAGGCCGTCCTCGAATTGCGCCTGGACGGGCTGGTCACGGAAGGCAAGACGCCATTCAACAAGCTGCATTTCAATACCTGCTTTGCCGAAATCGAAGCCCTTTTTCAACGCGCCGGTTATCACAAGCAGCTGGATGTGGTCGGTTATCAGGGATTGTTATACGCGTTGTACGACCCGGGGCGCTGGGAGGCGGTCGATGTCTTGCGCTGGCTGAAGGAGTTCACCGAAGCAGCGGCTCTCAAATCGATTCCGGCCTGATCAAACTGCGCTAGGTGGCTTTGCCTCACTGTTGGATAATGCCGGCTTGCATTGAGGAATTCTGTTTCGTATGTCCAGTCCCGTATTTTCCGCTGCGCACAATCAGGCCAGCACCTTGTACTTGCCGCCCGGTTCCTGGCTGACGGTACTCGATTGCCTGTGCGAGCACTTCAGTGCCATCGGCCGCGAACAGTGGCTTGACCGGATTGCTCGCGGACGGGTGCTGGATGCGCATGGCCAGCCAATTGCGCTGGACTTGCCGTACAGGGAGGGTCTGCGCATTCACTACTTTCGCGAAGTGCCGGACGAGAAGCCGATCCCGGTTCTCGAGTCGATTCTCTATGCCGATGAACACTTGGTGGTGGCCGACAAACCTCACTTTCTGCCAGTCACCCCGGCCGGGGAATATGTCGAACAAACCCTGCTGCGGCGGCTGATCCGTCGGCTGGACAATCCGCATCTGGTGCCGCTGCACCGCATCGATCGGCATACGGCGGGGCTGGTGATCTTTTCGGCCAATCCGCAGACCCGCTCGGCCTATCAGTCGTTGTTTCCGACCCGGCAGATCGACAAGCGCTACGAAGCGATTGCCCCGGCGTTGCCCGAGCTGAATTTCCCTCTGGTCCACAAGAGCCGCCTGGTGGATGGCGAGCCGTTCTTCCGCATGCAAGAGGGGCCTGGCGCCAGCAATACCGAAACGGCGGTCGAGGTGCGTGAGAAAAATGGTGATCTGTGGCGCTATGGTCTGTATCCCGTGACCGGCAAAAAGCATCAGTTGCGGGTGCACATGACGGCGCTGGGCGCGAGTATTTGCAACGACCCGTTTTATCCGACGGTGTTGAAAGATGTCGAGGACGACTACGCCAACCCGTTGAAGCTGCTTGCGCAAGGCCTGCGCTTCATCGACCCGGTGACCGGTGAGTTGCGGGAGTTCGAGAGTCAAATCACCTTGCAGTGGTAATGCTGAAACTGCTTTCCGAGCGCCCATGAAAAAGCCCGCATGACAATGCGGGCTTTTCTGTATCCGGTAACGACGCGGAGCCTTACAGCTCTTTAACGGTACGAACCTGATCCTTGTTGATGCGGGTCTCTTTGCCGTCCAGCTGCTGGAACTCGTAGAAGCCCGAATCATCATCGTATTTCGGGGTGTCGACGGCCTGGATTTCGCGACCGTCATTCAAGGTGATCACTGTTGGCGAGGAGCAACCGGCGAGGGTTGCCAGGCCCAGTGCGAGCATGAAAGTGGCGAGGGTCCGTTGAGTCATGAGTGTGTCTCCGAATGGGAAATCTTCTGGTTACTGAGCTTGAGACGTAAACAAGGCGTGAGAGTTCCTTGGATAATGTCAGTCTGACACAGTGTTGTGCAGATGTAACAATTCCGGGGTGTTGAGGTTGGCCAGTCGCGGGTCGTTGTCAGGGCATTGCAACGCGACGGCACCGAGGCTGCGCATCACCCGACCCGGGCTGCGCTCGCCTGCATTCCAGGCTGCTTCGAATGCCGGCAACAGCGCCACGGGAATCACGCACAGCAGCGGTTCCCAATGCTCGCCGTGGCGCAGCATTAAAGGTTTTTCACGTTGCTGATCGGCAGTATTCAGCATGTCTTCGAGCAAGGCCTTGTCGATTCGCGGCACATCACATGGCAACACGAGCAGATGCGCATGGCGCGCCGCTTTCAGCCCGGCACGAATACCGGCCAGCGGCCCGGGGAAATCGCCTTCATCATCCATCACCAACTGATCGGCAAACCCGGCATAACGCTCGCGATTGCGGTTGCAGGAGATGATCAGATCGTCGGTCAACGGCCGTACCTTGCGCTGCAAATGCGCGATCAAAGGCTCGCCCAGCCACTCGATAAGCCCCTTGTCCTGACCGCCCATGCGCTGGCCGCGTCCACCCGCCAGAAGCAGGACGGAGCAGGGCGACAATTGACTGTTCGACGGCATGACGACTCTCCAGAGGGCGGCGGAAAAATGAGCCGCTGTGATATAACACCGGGCTGTTTCCCCTACAACTGGAAGAGCCTATGAAAGCCAAGGCTGATGTACCTTTCGTGCCGCTCAATATTGCGGTGCTGACTGTCAGCGACACCCGAACCCTGGAAACCGATACCTCCGGCCAGGTCTTCGTTGATCGCTTGATCGCGGCCGGTCACGCGCTGGCCGAGCGGGTTTTGCTTAAAGATGATCTCTACAAAATTCGCGCGCAAGTCGCCAACTGGATTGCCGACGATGTGGTTCAAGTCGTGCTGATCACCGGCGGCACCGGCTTCACCGGGCGTGACAGCACGCCGGAAGCGGTGGCATGCCTGCTCGACAAACAGGTCGACGGATTCGGCGAACTGTTCCGCCAGATTTCCGTAGCCGATATCGGCACTTCGACTGTGCAGTCCCGGGCCCTGGCTGGTCTGGCCAACGGCACGCTGGTGTGCTGCCTGCCGGGTTCGACCAATGCAGTGCGCACCGGTTGGGACGGCATTCTCGCTGAGCAACTGGACGCCCGTCATCGTCCCTGCAACTTCGTCACCCATCTCAAGCAGGCGGCGCCTTGTGAATCCCGTGGGTAAGCCGGGCAAGACCGGCAGTTTGCTGCCTGTCGAAACGGCGCTCGAGCGTTTGCTGGCCATGGCCGATGCGTCGCGGATTGTCGAGCGCGAGCACTTGCCGCTGGCTCAAGTCGAAGGGCGGGTGCTGGCGGAAGATTTGATCTCGACACTGGATCTGCCGCCATGGCCGAACAGCGCCATGGACGGCTACGCCTTGAACCTGGCGGATTGGCAGGGCGAGCCGCTGCCGGTCAGTCAAAAGGTCTTCGCCGGGCAATCTCCGCAATCGTTGGAACCAGGCACCTGCGCACGCATCTTCACCGGGGCACCGCTGCCGCCGGGCGCCGACTGTGTCGAGATGCAGGAAAATGCTGAAGTCCAGGCCGATGGCCGAGTGCGCTTCCTCGAGCCTTTGAAAGCCGGGCAGAACATTCGTCCGCAGGGCCAGGAAACTACGGTCGGCGAATTGGTGCTGCAAGCTGGAACCCGGCTCGGACCGATTGAGCAAGGCCTGGCTGCTTCGCTTGGCTGTGCCGGGGTTAACGTCGTGCGCAAGCCGCGGGTGGCGGTTCTGTCCACTGGGGACGAACTGGTTGAACCCGGTCAGGCATTGGGGCCGGGCCAGATCTACAACAGCAACCGCGTGCTTCTGTGCAGCTGGCTGCAGCGTCTGGGTTGTGAAGTGATTGATGGCGGAATTCTCCCGGACGATCTGGCCACCACGCGGGCGCGGCTGGGCGAGCTACAAAATGTCGATCTGATTCTGTCTACCGGCGGTGTCTCGGTCGGTGAGGCGGATTTCCTCGGCATTGCCCTGCGTGAAGAAGGCGAGTTGGCCCTGTGGAAGCTGGCCATCAAGCCCGGGAAGCCGTTGACCTTCGGCCATTTTCGCAACGTGCCGGTGATTGGCCTGCCCGGCAATCCCGCCTCGACGCTGGTGACGTTCGCCCTGCTGACGCGGCCTTATCTTTTGCGTCGCCTGGGTGTGCAAGCCGTCGAACCACTCAAGTTTGCAGTGCCAGCAGGCTTTGTCTGGCCGGTGGCCGGCAACCGTCGTGAATATTTGCGCGGACGTTTGGAGCAGGGGCGCGCAATCATTTACCGCAACCAGAGTTCGGGTGTGCTGCGCAGCGCCGCGTGGGCCGACGGGTTGGTGGAAGTCCGAGAGGGCCGCACGCTGAGCGAGGGTGATGCAGTGAGCTTCATTCCCCTCAGCGACCTGCTGGGGTAGCCGGTCTTGCCCATGCACGCGTCGGCGGGTAAGCACGGCGCGTGCAACAATTGATTTCGTCAGTTGCTGATCAACGTCACCAACTGGTCGAATCGGCTGTTGGCCACCCATCCCAGCAGTCCAAGGATGACAGCGGTAGCACCCGCCGAATACGCCAGACGGTGTTTGATCGTCCGCACATCATTGAGCACTTCGTCCATGTCGCGGCGCATGTATTTGAAGTGAGTCTCCAGCTCGCTGACTCGGGGTTCCATATCAAACTCTCCAGGGGTCTTGGCGCTGTTACAGAAGTCTGGTTTCTTGCTGGCACGACTTTCGGCGAGAGCGGCGACCGGGGTCACCGGTGCCTTGGTTTCATGGTTGCGCATGGAAGTACTCGCTGGTCGTAGCAACTGCACGCTTGCTGATTATTCCATTGCTCGATTCATGGAAATGAATCGCGGGGTATCCGTTCATTACCGGCACATCCTTGTGTTATTGAGTTGAAAGTTGGTGCTGCCGGCACACGGTGACCCAATGATCGGACGGGGTCAATTAAGCCGATTCCTCTTGTTCCGTACGAAAAAATACCGCTGTGTAGGACGCTGGCCGTTTGAAAAGCAATTAATTGCCACCCCTGCGGCTTTTTTAACGCGCGCAGTGGTCAAGATGTTTCAATCGATTTCAATTCTTGGAGTGACGTTATGAGTGAACGCCGGGCACTGCTGATCTTGCATGGCAAACAGGCACTCAACGAGGATGTCCGCGCTGCCGTCGAAGCCAAGCGTGAGCAAGGCTGGGAACTGGCTGTGCGAGTGACGTGGGAGGCTGGCGACGCCCAGCGTCTGGTCGAGGAAGCGTTGGCGGCCGGCTACAGCAAAATCATCGCCGGTGGCGGTGATGGCACGTTGCGCGATATTGCCGAGGCGCTGGCGCAGCATCCGCAAAAAGCCAGTCTAATCCTCCTGCCGCTGGGCACCGCCAACGATTTTTCCCGTGCCGCCGGTATTTCCCTGGAGCCTGCTGAAGCCCTTGAGCTACTGGATGTTCAGCCCTCGGATATCGATCTGGGCGAAGTGGGAGGGCAGATTTTCCTGAACATGGCGACCGGCGGATTCGGCAGCCAGGTGACCGCCAATACCTCGGAAGACTTGAAAAAGGTCTTGGGCGGTGCCGCCTACCTGTTCACCGGTTTGACCCGGTTCAGCGAGCTGCATGCTGCTTACGGCGAGTTGCAAGGTCCGGATTTTCATTGGCAGGGTGAACTGCTCGCACTGGGAATCGGCAACGGACGGCAGGCGGGTGGCGGCCATGTGCTGTGCCCCGAGGCGCGAGTCGACGATGGTTTGCTGGACATCAGCATTTTGCCGGCACCGCAGGAGCTGGTCGGCACGCTGAAGAATCTGCTGAGCGAGGGCTTCGGCCTCGACAATATGTTTGTGCGGGCGCGATTGCCGTGGGTCGAGATCAAGGTCGCCGAAGGGCTGAGCATCAATCTCGATGGCGAGCCGCTGGAAGGCGACAGTCTGCGATTTGTTGCGAAACCTGCAGCGTTGCAGGTGCATCTGCCGAAGGACTCGCCGTTATTGGGCCAACAACCGTCAATCAGTCATCAAGGCTGATGATCTGTTCACGCACAGCGAACAGCACCAAGCCCGCCACGTCGTAGATTTGCAGGCGCTTCATGATCTGTGCGCGGTGGGTTTCGACGGTCTTGACGCTTAAGCCCAGGCCGTTGGCGATTTCCCGGGTCGATTTGCCGCGCACGATCAGGCGAAGGATTTCCAGCTGGCGCGCGGTCAGATTGTGCGAATCGGCGACGTCCGGCTGGCTTTTCTGGTTTCGCGTCAGTGCCTGATTGATCACCGTATGGGCGATGGCCGGGCTGAGGTAGCGTTCGTTGTTGCGCAGGGCTTCCAGCGCATGTTCGAGCTCGGTGGCCGTGGTGTCCTTGAGCAGGTAGCCGTGGGCACCGGATTCCAGCGCCTGCATGATCAGCGCTGGATCGGTGTGCATCGACAGGATCAGCACTTTGCTCTGCGGCCGCACACGCTTGAGGCGTTGCAGCGCTTCCAGGCCACCGGTTTCCCTCATCGAGATGTCCAGCAATACGATGTCGGGGCTCAGTTGCTCGACCATTTCGAGCAATTGCGAACCATCACTGGCTTCGCCGATTACCGCGTAACCGGGAATATCCAGAACCAGAGCACGCACGCCGGCTCTGATCAGCGAGTGGTCATCCACCAGAAGTAAGTTACAAGTCAACGCATAACCTTATTCGTACTGGCCCGTTCGAGCGCTCGCGGCGCCCACGGGAAAAGTGCTTCGATTCGAGTGCCTTTGCCCGGCTCGCTGATAACGCTCAATGTGCCGCCCAACTGTTCGATGCGCTCGGCCATTCCGGCCATGCCGCGTTGGCCTTCTCTGGCCGGGTCGGCCGCCGGGGCAAAACCCAGGCCGTCATCACTGATCAACAGCGTCAGACCTTGCGGCAATCGCTGTACCCGAATCAACAGGTTTTTTGCCTGTGCGTGCCGGAGGATGTTGGTCACGGCTTCCTGGGCAATGCGAAACGCCGCGACGGCCATTTCCTCGGGGATGCCGTTGAGCCGTTGCTGGCAATCGAGACTCCAGTTGACCGGCGTGTTGGCCAGTGTCTTGAGCAAATGCGCACGCAGGCTGGCTTCGAGGCCCAGGCTGGTCAATTGACGTGGATTGAGAATCGCCGAGACGTCACGCACCTTGGTCAGGGTTTCATCCAGCGTGTCGCAGAGGACCTTGCATTGTTCCTGCAGATCTTCCGGCAGGCGGCGTTTGAGCCAGTCACTTTGCAGCTTCGCGGCGGTGAGCAACTGGCCGATATCGTCGTGCAATTCACGGCTGAGGCGATGTCGTTCGTTTTCCTGGACTTGCAGCAGTCGATCAGCCAGCTCTTGTGGCTGAAACTTGATCGATTTGCGCGACAAGCGATATTGCACCCAGACGCACGCGGTGGCGGCGATGTCGAGTGCCAGCAACCCCAGTGGAATGTGCGCGGAAAAAACATAGGCCAGCAGACTGCCAATAGTCGCCAGAACACACAGCACTAGTGTGAAGCGCCGGGCGTTTTCCCGCGAGGGTGGCCATGTAATAAGTGACTTGAGACTGGCGTACATAACGGATGGAGCCAATGGATGTTCGCTGCGGGCAGACCGACCGGTGACTGGCGGATCTCTGTGTGGAAATACTGTCAATTATGTTATTGATTCATACCGCATTCGTTAAGCAATCATTGACCGGCAGTAACATTGCTAATGAAACGCTGAAGTCACTGTGCCATTAAACGGCAGGTAATTAACCGGCGGCATAATACCACTTAACATACCGTTGGTCGCGGTCGCTATATATGTCCATTCAGTCAGGAAATACCGGATCGTGGACGCAAGTTCCATATTGGAAAAAGTTGGGATTTTTGTAGTTGGACGACTTCGATTAGCCTGGAAGTGTCTCTGGGAGCACACAGGGAAAACCCTGATGGCGGCCTCTGGAAATCAACCGTTGGTCGGGCAGATTATTTGACCCGGATTGTCGCTGGCAGGTATGCACTATTCAATTACGACAGTTTCGCGGCCAGTTTCTCAAGCCTGGTGCGCTATCAGGGACGCAGAGAGCAAACGTTTGCTCATCATCTTCGGTTCGAACGTGTCCTGGCCCATTTGTGCCGCGAAGGCCTCAAGCAAGGCTGTCTGCTCGCTGCCATCAAGGCTCAGTTGTCCGGTTTTATGATCGACCAGCTCAAGCTGCCATGCCATCAGGGTGAAACAGTCTCGCAAGGCATCGAGGGCCTGTTCGTGCAGGTCGACGCGATCCTGGGTCAGATTCAGCAGGCTGTAGATGTGCAGGGAAAACTCGGAGATTGCTTCCAGTGCCAAGGCTTCGGCGCGGCCAGCAAGCTTCAACAGAGTGCCGAGCATGCAGTCGATGGCATCCTTGTCATTGCTGATCAGTTGCAGATGGCTCAGGCATTCTTCGGACTTGGCGAGAAGCGTTTCGGCCTCGACCAGAAATTCGGGGAAGCGTTGCGCCCAGTCTTTACGGTCGATTGGCATGTTCATCTCCACCACGTCGTGTTGGTTGACGGATGGCCGTGTGTGGCGACGATCGTGAATCGTCGGCAGATCGCGCCCGGCGGTGCAGGTGCACGGACCGAGGGGTTCCAGAGGGTGGGTTGCCACTGAATTGCGATCGCACACAATAGCCTGACTCCGTTCATGCAATGAGAATGGCGTCACAGTAATGGCTATTGGAAATGGCGAATATCAGGTTGGGCCTGATTGATCCTAGGGGAATCCCTTAGGCGCGGGAACCTAACGTGCAAACCGAGGTCGCGCCGCAATGAATCTAGCAGATGAAATCACGATTGCCAGTAAAGCATGATGTCAGTGTGACATCAATGGCCGTTTATGGCATTTTTAGCGGCGCGCTTTACAGCAATCAAGATTAGCTGAATGCAGCCGATAAACCCCCATAGTGAATTCATCAGAACAAGCCCAGGAGTCATTGATGGCCGGCATTCTCGACACGGTAGACCAACGCACGCAACTGGTGGGTGAGAATCGCCTGGAAATCCTCATGTTTCGCCTGGCCGGACGCCAGCTGTTCGCGATCAACGTGTTCAAGGTTCAGGAAGTGCTGCAACTGCCCAAGCTGACCCTGATGCCGCAGCGTCATCCTTTCGTCTGCGGCGTGGTCAATCTGCGCGGGCAGACCCTGCCGGTGATAGACCTGTCCCAGGCAATCGGTATGCGCCCACTGGTGCCGGGCCCGAACAGCACGATCATCGTCACCGAATACAACCGTTCGGTGCAGGCCTTCCTCGTTGGCGGTGTCGACCGCATCGTCAACATGAACTGGGAAGCCATTCTGCCGCCGCCGACCAGTGCTGGCCGCCAGCATTATCTGACCGCGATCAGCAAGGTCGACGATCAACTGGTGGAGATCATCGACGTCGAGAAAGTCCTCGCGGAAATCGTCCCGTACAACGCCAAGGTCTCGCGCGAGAAACTCGACGATCCGGTACTCGAGCGCGCCCGTGGCCGCGAAGTCTTGCTGGTGGACGACTCCAATGTAGCGCTCTCGCAATTGCGCGATACCCTCGGACAGCTCGGGGTGAAAATGCACATTGCCAGCGACGGTCTGAAAGCCTTGAACATGCTCAAGGCCTGGGCCGATACCGGCGTGCACATGACCGATAAACTGCTGATGATCTTCACCGATGCGGAAATGCCGGAAATGGACGGCTATCGCCTGACCACTGAAATTCGCAACGACCCTCGCCTGCGTGGCCTGTACGTCGTACTGCACACCTCGCTATCGGGCAGTTTCAACGACTCGATGGTGAAGAAGGTCGGCTGCGACAACTTCCTCTCCAAATTCCAGCCGGACAAACTGGTTGATGTGGTACGCCAGCGTCTGATGCTCGACGCCGTGCCGGCCTGAAACACGCACATCTTGCTTCCTGTGGGAGCGAGCCTGCTCGCGAAAGCGCAGGGTCGGACACATTGATGGTGAATGTGCCGGCCTCTTCGCGAGCAGGCTCGCTCCCACAGAAGTGTATTTACATTAATGACGGCTTTGATTCGGTATTGAAGCTCGTATAGGGTGGCGTTTTTCCTCCAAGGAAGCTGGCCATGCTGCGTCTGAGCGCGCTTTATCGTTACCCGTTGAAATCCGGCAAGGGCGAAATCCTGCAAAGCATCGAGCTGGACAAGCTGGGCCTGGCGGGCGACCGACGCTGGATGCTGGTGGACGAGGCCAGCGGGCGCTTTCTGACCCAGCGTGCCGAAGCGAAGATGAGTCAGTTGTCTGCTTTGTGGAATGCCAGCGGCGGTCTGACCCTCAGCGCTCCCGAGCAGGGATCTATCGAAGTCGCGCTGCCCGCTGCCGACGCCGAGCTGCGCGGTGTGACGATCTGGCGTGACACCCTGCGGGTGCCGGACGCCGGTGATCAAGCCGCGCGTTTTGTCAGCGACTTCCTCGGCAAGCCGACACGTCTGGTGCAAATGCCACTCGAGCGGGCACGTACCACGCAAGCGGGTTTCGGCAAGGATGACGATCAAGTAGCGTTCGCCGACGGTTATCCATTGCTGCTCATTGGCGAAGCCTCGCGGCTGGCCCTCTCGGAAACGGTAGGGCGAGAGCTGGAGATGCTGCGCTTTCGCCCGAATCTGGTCATCGAAGGCAGCGCGCCTTACGCCGAGGACCAATGGAAACGCATTCGCATCGGCGATATCGAATTCCGCGTGGTCAAGCCATGTGCGCGTTGCATCATGACCACCGTCGACCCGCAAACCGGTGAGCGCAGCGCCGATCGCGAGCCGTTCGCGACGTTACAGAAACATCGCTCAACCGCTGATGGCGCGATGTTCGGACAGAATCTGGTCAACGACGGCAATGGCCGCCTGGAAGTCGGCATGCCGGTGGAAATTCTCGAATAGTTTTTCCCTGAAACGAAAAATGCCCGGGTCTTTTGGACGCGGGCATTTTTTGCGCGGTGAAACCGGCGGGATCAGCCGCGGTATTCGCACAGGTAAGCGGTATCCACTTCGACTTTCAGTTGGAACTTGCTGTTGGCCGGAACGTTGAACTGGCTGCCGGCGGCGAAGGTTTCCCAGTCGCTGCTGTCTGGCAGTTTTACGATCAGCGCGCCGGAAACCACATGCATGATCTCGCGCTGGCTGGTGCCGAATTCGTATTCGCCCGGGGCCATGACGCCAATGGTCGCCGGACCTTCAGCGGTGCCAAAGGCGATCGACTTGACGGTGCCGTCGAAGTACTCGTTGACTTTAAACATGGGCGGATTCCTCGAAAAGGGCTTAAAAGGGGGCGGCCAGTATGCACAAGGCTTTTCGCGCCGTCACGCGTCTAAAGCGGCAGGACCAGCGGCAATAACCGTGCAGTATTGCGGGCATCTTCCAGCGCGCGATGTTGTTGGCCGTTGAACTGCATGCCCGCCAGTTGCAACGCGCCGTTGAGCCCCAGCGGTCGTTCCAGGCGCCGAGCCTTGGCGAAGCGCTGTTTGAGGTTCATGTGCGGGACTTTGCTCAGGCCGCTGTCGATGTTCAGGCGTTGCCACTCCTGCAGCAACTGCTGGCGATCATAACCGCCCCAACTGGCCCAGCCTTCCAGACGGGTTTGATGCTGCGCGAGCCAACGCTCAAAGGCCGGCCAGACCTCGCTCAGCGGTTGCGCCGAATCGATGTTGGCCTGGGTGATGTGTGTCAGCTCCCGACAGAACGGCGTCAGCAATGGCCGGCGGGTCGGTTTGACGAAGCGCTGGAAGTGATCCTGCTCGCGCCCGGCGCGGTCGACCAGGGTCGCACCGATCTCGATAATTTCCATTTCCGTGACCGGCCAGCCACCCTCGTCTGTGGTGGCTTCCAGATCTATGACCAGCCAATGGGGCATCGCAGGGTTCCTGATTTCCGCGTTCTGATTTATCAGAGCGTAGTCAAACCCCGCGCTTGTGCCCGGGCGACTACTCGACCTGCAACAGAACCTGACGATTTTTTACCTGATCGCCGACCTTCACTTGCACCCGTTTGAGCACGCCATCGATGCCGGCCTTCAACGGATGCTCCATTTTCATTGCCTCCAGTACCACCAGCAATTGACCCTTGCTGACCGTACTGCCCTCGCTGACCAGCACGTCGACAATGGCACCGTCCATCGGGGCTTTCAGGATGCCGGAGGCGACGCTGGTCTGACTGTCGATCGGCGCATGAGTTCGATCCTCCAGGCGCAGGCTGCCCGGATGGGTGAACAGCCACAGCTGCCGATCGTGCAGACGATAGGCGTGACATTGGCGCAGACCGTCGACTTCGATGGTGATCGATTGCGCGGCGTGCTCAATGATTTTCACCGCCACAGTGCTTTCGCCAGCCTGCACGACCAACTCGCCGGGTTTGCGCGCCAGCACCGCCAGCGTCCAGTCCTGCTCGTCACTGCCCAGTCGATAGTGCAACGGCACGCTGGCGTTGTTGCGCCAGCCATTCAATGGGGCGCGATGGGGCAGGGCGCTGGCCTGATAGAACAACACCACGGCAATCGCCAGTTGCGCCGTTGTCGGCACATAAGTGATGAGGCTGGCATGGCTGGAAAAATGTTCTTGGATGAAGGCGGTGCTGAAATCGCCACTGATGAACTGCGGATGTTGCAGCAGGCCTTCGAGCAAGCGTTGGTTGCTTTGCACGCCAAGCAGCACCGTGTCCTGCACCGCCCGCAACAATTTGCGCCGCGCCTCTTCGCGGGTTGCGCCGTGGGCGATCAGTTTGCCCAGCAGCGGGTCGTAGAACGGGCTGACCGACTGACCTTCAAGCAGACCGTGGTCGATGCGCGCACCGTGATCCGAAGCCGGTTGCCATGCGGCAATTCGGCCGGTTAGCGGAAGAAAATCCGCAGCGGGATCTTCAGCGTAGAGGCGCACTTCCATGGCGTGACCGTCGAGACGGATCTGCTCCTGCGTCAGCGGTAGCGGCTGGCCCTCGGCAACCAGCAACTGCCATGCGACCAGATCCAGCCCGGTGATCAATTCCGTCACCGGATGCTCGACCTGCAGACGGGTGTTCATCTCCAGAAAGTAGAACTGGCCGCGCGCGTCGAGGAGGAACTCTACGGTGCCGGCGCCGACATAATCCACCGCGCGCCCTGCCTTGAGCGCCGCTTCGCCCATGGCTTGGCGCAGCTCGGCGGTCATCACCGGGCACGGCGCTTCTTCGATGACTTTCTGATGGCGGCGCTGGATCGAGCAATCGCGTTCGCCGAGGTAGACCAGATTGCCCTGCTGGTCGCCGAATAGCTGCACTTCGACGTGGCGCGGTTCGATCAATGCCTGTTCGAGAATCAACTCGTCGCTGCCGAAACCGTTCATTGCTTCGGACCGCGCGGTGCGCAGTTGCGCCGCCAGTTCGCTGGCCTCGTGCACCAGGCGCATGCCACGTCCACCGCCGCCGGCGCTGGCCTTGATCATCAGCGGATAGCCGATGCGCTCGGCTTCGGCCAGCAGCGTCGCGTCGTCCTGCGCTGCGCCTTGATAGCCGGCAATGCACGGCACGCCCGCGTCGAGCATGGCGATTTTCGACAGGCGTTTGCTGCCCATCAGTTCGATCGCTTCGGCGCTGGGGCCGATGAAAATCAGCCCGGCTTCGGCGCAGGCGCGAGCGAAATCGGCGTTTTCCGAGAGGAAGCCGTAGCCCGGGTGAATCGCGTCGGCGCCGCTGCGGCGGGCGGCGTCGAGGATCGCCGCAATGTTGAGGTAGGACTGCTGCACCGGCGCCGGGCCGATACGCACGGCTTGGTCGGCCATTTGCACGTGTAGCGCATCGGCGTCGGCGTCGCTGAAAACGGCAACGGTGCGATAACCCAGCCCCTGGGCCGTGCGCTGGATGCGGCAGGCGATTTCACCGCGGTTGGCGATCAGGATTTTGTGGAGGGTGGGCATGGTGGGGTTCCTGAAATGATAGCGGTGAATGGGATGGCCTCATCGCGAGCAGGCTCGCTCCCACATTTGGAATGCATTTCAACCTGTGGGAGCGAGCCTGCTCGCGAAGCTTTTAGCTGACCCACCGAGGTTTGCGTTTCTGCATAAAAGCCATAGTCCCCTCGATTCCTTCCTCTCCGGTCACTGCCGCGCCGAACCACTGCGCCGCCTCATCAAGCAACTCACTCGACGGCTGCCCGGCACTCGCCAACAGCAATTTCTTGGTCATCGCATTCGCTTCCGGCGCGCAGCGCAGCACCTGTTGCAAAACCTCATCCAGTCGCTCGGCCAACGCCTGCGCATCCTGTTCAACGAAATGCACCAGGCCCAATCGCTGCGCCTCGGCGCCATCGAAACGCGCCGCCGTCAGCGCCAGTCGCCGGGTTTCGGTCAAGCCGATCCGTTGCACCACAAATGGTGCGATTTGCGCCGGGATCAGGCCGAGGCTGGTTTCCGGCAAGCCGAACTGCGCCTTGTGATCGCTAATCGCAACATCGCTGACGCAAGCCAAGCCGAAGCCGCCGCCAAGCACGGCGCCTTGCAGCACAGTGATCAGCACTTGCGGCGTGTGTTGGGCTTGTTCCAGCAACGCACCGAACGCCCGGTTCAACTCGCGGTAAGCGTCCGCCCCTCGAACCCGTGCGCTGGCCATGTCCTTGATGTCGCCACCGGCGCAGAAGTGCCCGCCGGCACCGCTGAGCACTAAGGCCCGCACTGTGCGGTCATCGTGCACCGCCGTCAGCACCGCGCGCAGTTCGTCGACCATTTGCAGGCTCATCGCGTTGCGGCTGTCCGGGCGGTTGAGGGTGATGTGCAGCACGCCGCCATGCAGTTCCAGCAACAGCGTCTGGCAATCGGGCAGGCGGCTCATTTCTTTTTCCCCGGCAGGATGCCCATCAGTTTGCAGATGATCCCCAGCATGATTTCGTCGGCGCCGCCGCCAATCGACACCAGGCGCACATCGCGATAGGCGCGGGCCACCGGGTTGTCCCACATGAAGCCCATGCCGCCCCAATATTGCAGGCAGCTGTCGCTGACTTCACGGCCGAGGCGTCCGGCCTTGAGCTTGGCCATCGACGCCAGTCGCGTGACGTCCTGACCTTTGATGTACTGCTCGGTGGCCTGATAGACCAGGGCGCGCAGGCATTCGATTTCGGTCTGCAATTCGGCGAGACGGAAGTGGATCACCTGGTTGTCGATCAGCGCGTTGCCGAAGGTCTTGCGCTCCTTGCAGTACTCGATGGTGCTGTCGATGCAATATTCCAGGCCCTTGATCATGTTTGCCGCGCCGAACAGGCGTTCCTCCTGGAACTGCAGCATCTGCATCATGAACCCGGCGCCTTCATGGCCGATGCGGTTGCGCTGCGGCACGCGCACGTTGTCGAAGAACACCTGCGCGGTTTCCGAGCTGCGCATGCCGAGCTTGTCCAGGTGCGAGCTGAGGCTGATCCCGGGGGTGTTCATCGGCACCATGATCAGCGACTTATTGATGTGCGGCTTGTCGTCCGAAGTGTTGGCGAGCAGGCAGATGAAATCGGCGCTCGGCGAGTTGGTGATCCACATCTTGCTGCCGTTGATCACGTAGTCATCGCCGTCCTTGCGCGCGGTGGTTTTCAGCCCGGCGACATCGGAACCGGCGCCGACTTCGGAAACGCCGATGCAACCGACCTGTTCGCCCGTGATGGCCGGCCGGAGGAACTCTTCGCGCAGTTCATCGGAGCCGAAGCGGGCGAGGGCGGGTGTGCACATGTCGGTCTGCACGCCGATCGACATCGGAATCCCGCCGCAATGAATGGTGCCGAACTCTTCGGCGGCGACGATCGAATAGCTGTAGTCGAGGCCCATGCCGCCGAATTTTTCCGGCTTGGAAATGCCCAGCAGACCCAGTTCGCCGGCCTTGCGGAAAATCTCGTGGATCGGAAAGCGCCCGGCCTTTTCCCACTCTTCGACGTGCGGGTTGATCTCGTGCGTGACGAACTGGCGGACGGTGCGGCGCAGGGCTTCGTGTTCCGGGGTGAAGATCATTGTTGTTGTTCTCCGTAGGATCCGTGGCGGTCAGAAGCGGCTGACGCCGAAGCTGTTGGGTTGCAGCTTGCGCGTGTCGGCTTCGTGGCAGATATCCAGCAAGTAACCGAGCAGGGTGCGGGTGTCGCGCGGGTCGATCAGGCCGTCGTCCCACAGGTTGGCGCTGCCGTACAGGGCGGTGGATTGGCTGTCGAGTTTCTGCGCGGTCATCTGTTCGAGCATGTCGAGCATTTTCGGATCCGGCTCGATGCCGTCCTTGAGCTGTTTGGCTTCGGTAACGATGCGCAAGACCTTGCCGGCCTGTGCGCCGCCCATTACTGCCGTGCGGCTGTTGGGCCAGGCGAAGATGAAGCGCGGATCGAGCCCGCGCCCGCACATGGCGTAGTTGCCGGCGCCGTAGGAACCGCCGACGACAATGGTCAGTTTAGGCACCCGTGCGTTGGCCACCGCTTGGATCAGTTTCGAGCCGTGCTTGATCACGCCTTGCTGTTCCGATTCGGTGCCGACCATGAAACCCGTGGTGTTGTGGAAAAACAGCAGCGGCGTCTGGCTCTGGTCGCACAACTGGATGAACTGCGCCGCCTTGCTCGCACCTTGCGGGGTGATCGGGCCGTTGTTGCCAACGAAGCCGCAGGCGCGGCCCTGGATTTTCAATTGGCCGCAAAGGGTTTGCTGATCGAACTCGCCTTTGAACTCGAGAAAGTCCGATTCATCGGCAATCCGCGCGATGATTTCGCGCACGTCGTAGGGCTTTTTTGCATCGTCCGGGATCAGCCCGAGCAGTTCGTCGATGGGGTAAAGCGGTTCTTTGAATTGCCGCTCCGGCAGCCACGGCAACTGCTCGTTCCAGGGCAGCATGCGCATGATCTCGCGGACCTGGCGTATGCCGTCAGCGTCGTTTTCGGCGAGATATTCGGCAGTGCCGGCGACCTGCGCGTGCATCTCGGCGCCACCGAGTTCTTCATCGGTGGCCACTTCGCCGGTCGCTGCTTTGAGCAATGGCGGGCCGGCGAGAAACAGCTTGGCCTTGCCGCGCACCACCACCACGTAATCCGACAACCCCGGTTGATAGGCGCCGCCCGCCGTGGCCGAGCCGTGCACCACGGTGATCTGCGGCAAACCCATCGCTGACATGCGCGCCTGATTGGCGAAACTGCGCGCACCTTCGACAAAGATCTCTGCCGCGTAATTGAGGTTGGCACCGCCGCTTTCGGCGAGGGTGATCATCGGCAGTTTGTTTTCCCGCGCGATCTGTTGCAGGCGCAGGGATTTTTTCAGGCCGCTCGGCGAGATCGTGCCGCCCTTGATTGCGCTGTTGTTGGCGACCACCATCGCGCGGATGCCGCAGACATAACCGATGCCGGCAATCAGCCCGCCACCGGCCGAACTGCCGTCCTTGTCGTCATGCAACTTGTAGCCGGCGAGGCTGGCCAGTTCGAGGAACGGCGCGCCGGGGTCGAGCAAAAGGTTCAGGCGTTCGCGGGGCAACAGTTGCCCGCGTTTGCTGAATTTGTCTTTGGCTTCGGCGGCCTTGTTCAACAGGTTCTGTTCGAGCTGCTGCACCTGCTCGATGGCGGCGAGCATGGCCGCGCGGTTGCGCGCGAATGTTTCGCTGTGCGGATCGAGTTGCGACTGAATCTGCGCCATGGCTTATTCCTTGTCCTTGAGCACGTCGGGACGCAACACTTCTGGTAAATACGCGCGGTGGAAACCGTTGAACGATTCGCTGTGGCTGGCCTTGTGCAGCGGCCAGGCGCGACTGCCGAGGCTGGCGGCGCCGTCGATTTTCACCGTGGTGCCGCTGATGAATGCCGCCGCCGGGCTGAGCAGAAACACGATCGCCGCACTGACTTCCGATTCGGTGCCGATACGCTTGAGCGGCACATGCTCGCGCAGGGTCGGAATCACTGCTTTGAATGCGCCCTCGTAAGTGTCCATGCCGCTGGAGGCGATCCAGCCCGGCGCCACGGCGTTGACCCGGACCCCGGCGTAACCCCACTCGAACGCGGCAGTCTTGGTGAAGTTGTCCATGCCCGAACGCGCGGCGCCCGAGTGGCCCATGCCGGGCATGCCGCCCCACATATCGGCAAGCATGTTGACGATGCTGCCGCCGTGTTTGCTCATCGACTGGTTGAACACTTCGCGGGCCATCAGAAAGCCGCCGACCAGGTTGGTCCGCAGCACGGTTTCAAAGCCCTTCTGATTGATCGAGGCCAAGGGCGACGGGTATTGGCCGCCGGCATTGTTGACCAGACCGTGGATCGGCCCGTGTTCGGCGATCAGTTCTTTGACCAGTTGCTTGACCGCTTCTTCATCGCGGATATCGCAGGCCCTCCAGTGCGCGCGGCCGCCGTCCTCGGCGATTTCGGCGGCGACCTTTTCGAGTTTTTCCGGCTTGCGCCCGACCAGCAGCACATTGGCGCCAAGGGCCGCCAGTTCATGGGCGGTGCAGCGACCGATGCCGCTGCCGCCACCGGTGACAATCAGGTTCTGGCCGCTGAACAGATCGGCGCGAAAAATCGACGCGTAAGCCATGCACACCATCCTCTAGTCGAGCTGTTCGGCGATGCTCTGCGGCACCGGGATCTGGATTTCCAATAGTTGCTGGGCGAAGGCTTTGCCTTGCGGGTCGATGCGCAGACTGGCGACACCGCCACCGCCGAGCGCGTTTTCCAAAAGAAAGTTGAGGCTGTGGGTGCCGGGCAGATACCAGCGTTCGACGCGCCCGAGAACTGGATCGAGGACGTGGCGCATCCAGTCGACCACCACCGATGTGGTCAGCGCCTCGGCGATCCATGGCAGGTAATCGGGATGGCGCGGCATCACGCCGATGTTGCTGTGATTGCCCTTGTCGCCGGAGCGCGCCACCGCCAGTTTCACCAGCGGCACACTGGCATCGGCGCGGCCCTGGGGTTTGGGTGGCTGATGGGCGAGCGGCAAACCTGCGCTGTCGAGGGCCACTGGGTCGGGGAGGGCGCACGGATGGCGCTCACCGGCCATGTCGATTTGCAGTGTGCAGGCATTTTTATCGACGAGAAATGAGAACAGGCGGATGACTGGGTACACGGTCGGACGTCCGCCGACGATGCCGGTCAAACCGGGCGCCATACCGGTCGCGGCCTGGGCGATCTCTTTGGAAAACAGCACCAGCGCGCGTTTGTCAGGATGGCGTACGGCGATTTTGATCACCACTTCACGGCTGTCGCGGCGCTGGCCGTGTGGGCCGTAGGTGGCTTCGCTGCCGAGCAATTCGACATGGGTTTCGCTGTACGGCGCCCAGCCGCGCAGGCTGAACATCTCGGCGGTCTTGTCGATGATCGCCTGACTGACCCGCCGCGCCTTGTCCACCGCGTCGATGCCGGCCATCAGGCAACTGGCGGTGCAGCGAAAACCATCCGGGTACGTGGCGCTGACCTTGTATTTGTCGCTGGGCGGCAGGCCTTTGGCACCGTGCACGTGCACGACGTTTTTGCCTTGTTGCTGAAGTTTGACCTGGCTGAAATCGCAGATAACGTCGGGTAGCAGATAAGCCTGCGGATCGCCGATTTCGTAGAGCATCTGCTCGCCGACGGTCAGCGGCGTGACCAGGCCGCCGGAGCCTTCGGGTTTGCTGACGAGGAACTGGCCATCGGCGCTGACCTCGACGATCGGAAAACCGATGTGCTCGTAATCCGGCACCTCGCGCCAGTCGGTGAAATTACCGCCGGTGCACTGCGCGCCGCATTCGATGATGTGCCCGGCCAGCGCGGCCTGGGCGAGTTTGTCGTAGTCATGCCACGACCAACCGAATTTGTGAACCAGCGCCGCACTGACCACGGCGCTGTCGACCACCCGGCCGGTGATGACAATGTCGGCGCCCAGGCGCAACGCTTCGACAATTCCCGGCGCGCCGAGGTAGGCGTTGGTCGACACGCACATGCGCGGAAGCGGCGCGCAGCTGAACATTTCGCGGATATCGGCGGGGCTTTTGAGCTGTCCTTGCAGGTCATCGCCGAGCAACACGGCAATCTTCAGCTGGACTCCAGCCTGATCGCAGGCCGCTTGCAGGGCCGCCGCGCAAGCCTGCGGATTGACCCCGCCGGCATTGCTGATCACGCGGATGTTCTGTTCGGCCAGTTGCGTCAGCAGCGGCGCCAGCACTTCGATGAAGTCTCCGGCGAACCCGGCCTGCGGGTCTTTCAGGCGCGCGCCGGCCATCAGCGACATGGTGATCTCGGCCAGATAATCGAACACCAGATAATCCAGGTTTCCGCCGGAGACAAGCTGGGCGGCAGCAGTGGAAGTGTCGCCCCAAAAAGCACTGGCGCAGCCGATTCGCACGGTGGTTGGCATTTTTATCTCCGACTCAGGGACCTGCGACAGAAGTGTCTGGAGGCTACCAAGCAAGCGCTTGGTTTGTAAACAGGCGAAACATTCTTCTGCCCAAGCGCTTGCTTGGTGCCCGCGCGCGGCTTAAATTGCGCGCAACCCTGCGGTTACAGGGGGCAACACACTGATCGACTGTAGGAGAGAACGGGTGGACGAGCAAAAAGCCCTGCGGGTCATGCGCGAACTGGTCGACCAGGGCCAGTTGACCGACCCGGACAGCGCCCGCGGCAAATTGCTGCAAGTGGCGGCTCACCTGTTTCGCAACAAAGGCTACGAGCGCACCACGGTGCGTGATCTGGCCAGCGCTGTGGGCATTCAGTCGGGAAGCATTTTTCATCACTTCAAAAGCAAGGATGAAATCCTCCGCGCGGTGATGGAGGAAACCATCCGCTACAACACCGCGTTGATGCGCGCAGCCCTGGCCGAGGCGAGCGATGTGCGCGAAAGGGTGCTGGCACTGATTCGTTGCGAATTGCAGTCGATCATGGGCGGCAGTGGCGAGGCGATGGCGGTGCTGGTGTACGAATGGCGCTCATTGTCCGAAGACGGCCAGGCTAAAGTCCTTGCTTTACGTGACGTTTATGAAGACATCTGGCTGCAGGTTCTGGGCGAGGCCAAGGACGCCGGCTATATTCGCGGCGACGTTTTTATTACCCGACGTTTCCTTACCGGCGCACTGTCCTGGACCACCACCTGGTTCCGTGCCGGCGGCAGTTTGAGCCTCGATCAGCTCGCCGATGAAGCGCTGATACTGGTCCTCGAAGCGCGTTGAACGGTTGTCGGACCGGCCGACAAACTGGCTAAGTCGGCGAAACCGCCTAGCTTGAATGCATTGATCGCTATTTTTTTCGGGGAGTGGGGTGTTTTGAAGTCTTCGCCAATTCGGACAGCCGCCGGGCTGATGCTCGCTGCGCTGGCTGCGTTATGGGTATTGCCCGCTCAGTCAGCGCAATTGGTCCGGGTCGGCGCCGCGCATTTCCCGCCCTACACGATTCGCCCGGAAAACGGCGCCGACACCGGCCTGTTGCCGCAATTGATCGAGGCGCTGAACCGCTCGCAGAGCGACTATCAGTTCGTCCTGGTGCCGACGTCGATCCCGCGCCGTTTCGGTGATTTCAAGCAGGGCCGCATCGATATGGCGATCTTCGAGAACCCCGAGTGGGGCTGGAAGGACATTCCCCACGACGACGTCGACATGGGCCTGGAAGACGCCGAGATTTTCGTCGCGCAACGCGAGGACGGCCGCCAGCAAAACTACTTCTCGAGCCTGTCAGGCAAACGTCTGGCGCTGTTCAGCGGTTATCACTACGAATTTGCCAACTTCAACGCCGACCCGAAATACCTCGCGCACAACTACAACGCCACACTGACCTATTCCCACGACAGCAACCTGCTGATGGTCCTGCGCGGGCGCGCCGACATTGCCCTGGTGACCCGCTCCTATCTGTTCGATTACCTGCTGCGCAACGAGAAGGTCCGCGATGAGCTGTTGGCGTCGCAGCGTACCGATCAGATCTATCACCATTACGCGATTCTGCGGCCAAGCGCTCCGATCAGCGGCGACGCCTTCGGCAATCTGTTGCAGCGTCTGCGTGACAATGGCGAATTGCTGAAGATTTTCGAGCCTTACAAGATTGCCGTGGTGCCCGTGCCGCATCACTGAAGCGCTGTTTTCGTCCCGCGCTTAAATTTCCCTTCCCGGCTCACGTCACTTCGTTGAACTGTCGACGATTACGTGAGCCCGACCCATGTCCAATCTGAATGACCTGACTGCCCTGGCATTGCCCTCGGGCAGTCGCTTGATCGCTGATGCTACCGAGAGCCGCTTGAGCCTGAGCCTGGACGGGCAACCGCTGATTCGGCTGCGCCTGGACCGCGAGGCCAATGGCCCGATTCAGCTTGATGAACGTTTTGCCCTGCCGCCCGGGCAAGCCTTGTGGGCCGCCTGTTATTGGTTGTTCGCCCGTGCCCCGGCGTGCCAGCAATTGACCTGGCAACTCGATCAGCCACCGACCGAAGCCTTGCGCAGTGGTCTGCTGATCAATACCGAAGTCGCCGGTGAGTATCGCTGCGAGCGCACGCTGTTCTGGCAACTGCCGCAGCCGTGGCTGGGCACTTCACTGACCGGCAGCTATCCGCAGCAAATGGTCATCAGCCATGGCAAGCGCCATCCGCTGCGACCGGTGAAGCCGCGCGGTGAAGTCTACCGGCGTTTCGATGCGCGGCTCGGCGCGTGGATTTCCTTGCGAACGCTGGAAATCGAGGAAGATCTGTCGCGCTTCAATCGCTGGCAGAACAGCCCGCGCGTGGCGAGTTTCTGGCAGGAGGAGGGCAGCCTTGAGCAGCATCGCGACTATCTCAACAAGCTCGATGCCGATCCGCACACGCTGACGCTGATCGGCTGTTTCGATGATCAGCCGTTCGCTTATTTCGAAGCCTACTGGGCCAAGGAAGATCGCATCGCGCCGTTCTACGATGCCGGCAATTACGACCGTGGCATTCACATGCTGGTCGGCGAAGAAAGTCATCGCGGCCCGCATAAAGTGGCGAGTTGGTTATCGGCGCTGGTGCATTACCTGTTTCTCGATGATCCACGGACCCAGCGCGTGGTCGCCGAGCCACGTGCCGACAACGCGAAGATGATCGGCCATATGCACAACCAATGCTTTCACTGCGAGAAGGAATTCGATTTCCCGCACAAGCGCGCGGCGTTGATGATTCTGGGACGGGAGCGGTTTTTTGATCGGTGCCGGTTGGCCTGATGTATTCGGCCTCGGAATTTCGTTGGGTCTGAGGCCGCTTTCGCGAGCAGGCTCGCTCCCACACTGGATTTGTGTCGTTAATCAAACCCTGTGGGAGCGAGCCTGCTCGCGAATGGCTTGACGCAGAATCCGGATCCTAACGACGACCCGCAATCACCGCATCCCGCCGACTGCCCGAGACCTTGCGGCAGTGCACCAGCGCATCACGAATCATGAAGTTGACCAGGGTGGGCGATACGCCCAGTTCCTTGGCGATGTCCTTTTGCGGCACGCCGTGCAAGCGGTACATCTCGAAGGCATAACGGGTGCGGCTGGGCAGTTCGGTCAGCGCATCGGCGATGTGTTCGAGGGTCGAGAAGTTGATGTGCGAAGTTTCCGGCGAAGCGCCCTGAATCACCACGTTCAAGCCTTCCTCTTCCGGGCCTGAGTATTTCTGTTCGAGCGCCTGCTTGCGGTAGTGATCGATGGCGAGGTTGCGCACGATCTGGAACAGGTAGCTCAGCTGAGCCTTGATCGACGACGTGATCGGCGGCGCCGATTGCAGTCGGAAAAACGCATCCTGAACCACATCTTCGGCACGAGACCTGCAACCGGTAATGCGGGCTGCAATCTTGACCAGAATCAGTCGATTGTCGACGAATGCCTGAAGTAGCGGTGAATCGCACCTGCTTGTGGATACTTGTTCCGTCATGGAAATCACCTTGCTGCCAATAGGTTAGTGGGAGGGCCTCGGGGGACGGCGCCGTCCTACACATCGAGCGACAAATTATGTTGAATGATAATGATTGTCAAATGAGAAAGAGAGGTATTGCTGTAAGGCGATGTGTTTTGCCAACTGCGACACGCCGCCGCACCCCAGCCCCGCTGGACGTCGCGCCTGCCGACTAATTATTTCCCCACTCCATCCGTTCTCATTGGTGAATGGCCCGGGTGCAGATCCCCGGCCTCAGCGCATTCCGATGCCTTGCGCGGTCGGCACAGACCGCGCCCCGCACGCCTCTCGACAGGTGTGACGCAGCCACCCGATTCCACTTGCAAGCCGAATTCAGGCAGGAAACCTCATGACCGACGCGTTCGAACTCCCCAGCACCCTGGTCCATGCCCTCAAGCGTCGCGCGGCCCTGACGCCGGACCGACTGGCCTTGCGTTTTCTCGCCGAAAACCCGGAGCAGGCTGTGGTGCTCAGCTATCGGGAACTGGATCAACGCGCGCGCACCATCGCCGCTGCGTTGCAGGCTCAGGCTGGATTCGGTGAGCGTGCGGTGCTGCTGTTTCCCAGTGGCGCGGATTACGTCGCGGCTTTTTTCGGCTGCCTGTATGCCGGTGTGATTGCGGTACCGGCCTATCCGCCGGAATCCGCGCGTCGTCATCATCAGGAGCGTTTGCTGTCGATCATCGCCGACGCCGAGCCCACGCTATTGCTGACCAGCGCCGACCTGTGCGATGCCTTGCAACAAATCGACGGCGCGCCGCCGCTATTGTGTGTCGACACCCTCGACAGCGCATTGGCCGAACGCTGGATTGAACCGAGCCTGCCGCCCGAACACATCGCCTTTCTGCAATACACTTCCGGCTCCACCGCGCTGCCCAAGGGCGTGCAGGTCAGCCATGGCAATCTGGTCGCCAACGAACTGCTGATCCGTCACGGTTTCGGCATCGACGTCAACCCGGACGACGTCATCGTCAGCTGGTTGCCGCTGTATCACGACATGGGTTTGATCGGTGGTCTGCTGCAACCGATTTTCAGCGGCGTGCCGTGCATTCTGATGTCGCCGGCCTACTTCCTCGGCCGGCCGTTACGCTGGCTGGAAGCGATTGCCGAATACGGCGGCACCATCAGCGGCGGCCCGGATTTCGCCTACCGTTTGTGCAGTGAGCGGGTCAGCGAGTCGGCCCTTGAGCGCCTCGATCTGAGTCGATGGCGCGTGGCCTATTCCGGTTCCGAGCCGATCCGTCTCGATACCCTCGAGCGCTTCGCGGAAAAATTCGCTGCTTGCGGTTTCAGCGACAACAGCTTCATGGCTTCGTACGGTCTGGCCGAGGCGACCCTGTTTGTTGCCGGCACGCCGCGTGGCACCGGCATCCCGGCGCTGCGCGTGGACGATCAGGCGCTGGCGCAAAACCGCGCCGAGCCGGGCGACGGCAGCGCGATCATGAGCTGCGGCATCAGCCAGCCTGAGCACGCGGTGCTGATCGTCGAACCGAATACGCTCGAAGAACTCGCCGACAACGCCGTCGGCGAAGTCTGGGCCGCCGGCCCGAGCATCGCCCACGGTTACTGGCGCAATCCCGAAGCCAGCGCCAAGACTTTTGTTCAGCATGCCGGCCGCACCTGGCTGCGCACCGGCGACCTGGGTTTTATCCGTGCGGGCGAGTTGTTCGTCACCGGGCGCCTGAAAGACATGCTCATCGTCCGTGGCCATAACCTCTACCCGCAGGACATCGAGCAGACTGTCGAGCGCGAAGTCGAAGTGGTGCGCAAGGGCCGCGTGGCGGCGTTCGCGGTCACTCACAACGGCGAAGAGGGCATCGGCATCGCTGCGGAAATCAGCCGCAGCGTGCAGAAAATCCTTGCGCCAGATGCGCTGATCAAAGCCATTCGCCAAGCCGTGGCTGAGGCGTATCAGGAGGCGCCAAGCGTGGTGGTGCTGCTCAATCCGGGCGCGTTGCCGAAAACCTCCAGCGGCAAACTGCAGCGCTCGGCGTGCCGCAATCGTCTGGCTGATGGCAGCCTCGACAGTTACGCGCTGTTCCCTTCGATCACAGCCGCAACGGAAAACGCGACCAGCAGCACTTCGGACCTTGAAGCGTTGATCGGGCAAATCTGGGCCGAGCAACTCAACGTCAAGCAGGTCAGTGGCGACGACCATTTCTTTCTGCTCGGCGGCAACTCGATCGCTGCCACGCAAGTAGTGGCGCGGGTTCGCGAAGCACTCGGTGTCGAGCTGAGCCTACGCCTGCTGTTCGAAGCGCCAACCCTGTCTGCCTTCGCCGCCGCTGTGGCGCAGCTAAACCAGGACGGCGGCAGCGCTCAAGGTCCGATCAGCACCTTGTCGCGCAGCGAGCCGATGCCGCAGTCGCTGGCACAAAACCGTCTTTGGATCACTTGGCAACTCGATCCACAGAGCAGCGCGTACAACATTCCCGGCGGCCTGCGCCTGCGTGGCGAGCTGGACGAAGACGCCGTGCGCAGCAGCTTCCAGCAACTGATCGAACGCCATGAATCACTGCGCACACGTTTCTTCGAACGCGACGGTGTGGCATTGCAGCAAGTGCTTGCCGCTGCCGAATTCGACCTGCAACTGATCGACATCAGCGACCTGCCAGCGCCCGAGCGTGAAGCCCGTGCCGAGCAGATTCGCGAAGACGAGGCGCGCACTCGGTTCGATCTGGAAAAAGGCCCGTTGCTGGCGGTGACACTGGTGCGTCTCGATGACGAAGAACATCAACTGCTGGTGACCCTGCACCACATCATCGCTGACGGCTGGTCACTGAATATCCTGCTCGACGAATTCTCGCGCCTCTATGCCGCCGCGACCCAAGGTGTGCCGGCGACACTGGCAGCGCTGCCCACGCAATACGCCGATTACGGCAACTGGCAGCGGCAATGGCTGGCGCAAGGTGAGGGCGAGCGGCAACTGGCGTACTGGAAAGCGCAACTGGGTGAAGAACATCCGCCACTGGAACTGGCCACCGATCACCCGCGCTCGACCAGAACCAACCACAGCGCCGCGCGCCACAGCGTGCGCTTGAGTAGCAAACTCAGCGAGGCGATTCGCCAGACTGCGCAGGCCCACGAAGCCACGCCGTTCATGCTTCTGCTCGCTGCGTTGCAAAGTTTGCTGCACCGCTACAGCGGTCAGCGCGACATTCGCATCGGCGTGCCCAACGCCAACCGTCCGCGCCTGGAAACCCAAAGCCTGATCGGCTTCTTCATCAATACCCAGGTGTTGCGTGCGCAGATCGATTCGCGTCTGACATTTGCCGAGTTGCTGAACCAGACCCGCCAGGCCGCACTCGGCGCCCAAGCCCATCAGGATCTGCCCTTCGAACAACTGCTCGAAGCGTTCCCGCAGGCCCGCGATCAGGGCTTGTTCCAGGTCATGTTCAACCATCAGCAGCGCGACCTCAGTGCACTCAAGCGCCTGCCCGGTCTGCTCGCCGAAGAACTGCCGTGGCACAGCCGCGAGGCCAAGTTCGACCTGCAACTGCACAGCGAAGAAGATCGCAACGGCCGCCTGAGCTTGGCGTTCGACTACGCCAGCGAACTGTTCGACGCCGCGACCATCGAGCGTCTGGCCGAGCATTTCCATAATCTGCTCAGCGAGGTCTGCGAACAGCCACAGCAGGCCATCGGCGATCTGCGCTTGCTGGCCGCCAGCGAGCAGAATCAGCAGAAGGACTGGAGCGTCGCTCCGTGCACCCCGGCGCAACAATGGCTGCCGGAACTGCTCGAGCAACAATTGCGCAACACCCCGCAACGCACCGCGCTGGTGTGGGACGGCGGTAGTCTGGATTTTGCCGAGCTGCACGCGCAAGCCAACCGGCTCGCCCATTACCTGCGCGACAAAGGCGTTGGCCCGGACGTGTGCGTGGCCATTGCCGCCGAGCGTTCGCCGCAACTGCTGATCGGTCTGCTGGCGATCATCAAGGCCGGCGGCGCCTATGTGCCGCTTGATCCGGATTATCCGGCCGAGCGTCTCGCGTACATGCTCCGCGACAGCGGCGTCGAACTGCTCCTGACCCAGACGCAATTGCTCGAGCGTCTGCCGGCCAGCGATGGCGTCAGCGTGATCGCCATGGATGCGCTGCACCTGGATAAATGGCCGAGCCAGGCACCGGGCCTGCGACTGCACGGCGACAACCTCGCCTACGTGATTTACACCTCGGGTTCCACCGGGCAACCGAAAGGCGTCGGCAACACCCACGCCGCGCTGGCCGAGCGCTTGCAATGGATGCAGGACACTTACCGTCTCGACGAAACCGACGTGCTGATGCAAAAAGCGCCGATCAGTTTCGACGTCTCGGTGTGGGAATGCTTCTGGCCGCTGATCACCGGCGCGCGTCTGCTGCTTGCCGCCCCCGGCGAGCACCGCGACCCGCATCGCATCGCGCAACTGGTCCAGCAATACGGCGTGACCACGCTGCACTTCGTCCCGCCGCTGCTGGCGCTGTTCATCGACGAGCCGCTGAGTGCCGAGTGCACGAGCCTGCGCCGGGTGTTTTCCGGCGGTGAAGCCTTGCCCGCCGAGTTGCGCAACCGTGTGCTGACGCAACTGCCGGCGGTGCAATTGCACAACCGTTATGGCCCGACTGAAACCGCGATCAATGTCACCCATTGGCATTGCAGTGCCGCCGATGGTGCGCGCTCGCCGATTGGCCGGCCGCTGGGCAATGTGGTCTGCCGCATTCTCGATGCCGATCTCAATCCAGTGCCGGCGGGTGTGGCGGCTGAGCTGTGCATCAGCGGCATCGGTCTGGCTCGCGGTTACCTGGGTCGTCCGGCGTTGACCGCCGAGCGTTTTGTCGTCGATCCACTGGGCGAGCAGGGCGCCCGCTTGTACCGCACCGGCGACCGTGCGCGCTGGTCCTCGGATGGCGTGATCGAATACCTCGGTCGCCTCGATCAGCAGGTCAAGCTGCGCGGCTTTCGCGTCGAACCGGAAGAAATCCAGGCGCGACTGCTGGCGCAAAATGGCGTCGCCCAGGCCGTGGTGCTGGTGCGCGAAACCGCTGCCGGTGCGCAACTGATCGGCTACTTCACGGCGAGCGATGCGCAGGAAAATGCAGATGAGCAAATTATTCGGCTGAAAGCTGCCCTCGCTGCCGAGCTGCCGGAATACATGGTGCCCGCACAATTGCTGCGCCTTGATGCGATGCCGCTTAGCCCCAGCGGCAAACTTGATCGCCGCGCCTTGCCCGAGCCGCAATGGCAAGTGCGTGAACACATCGAACCGGTCAGCGAACTGGAGCAACAAATCGCCGCGATCTGGCGCGAAGTGCTGGGTCTGAAGCAGATCGGCCTGCGCGACGATTTCTTTGCTCTCGGCGGTCATTCGCTGCTGGCCACGCAGATCATTTCACGCACACGTCAGGCCTGTGACGTCGAACTGCCGCTGCGCACCTTGTTCGAGCACAGCGAACTGGGCGATTACGCCGAACAGATTCGCCTGATCCAGGTCAGCGGCCGCACCAACCAACAGTTGCCGATCGCAAAAATCGACCGCAGCCAAGCGGTGCCGCTGTCCTATTCGCAGCAGCGCATGTGGTTCCTCTGGCAGATGGAACCGGACAGCCCGGCTTACAACGTCGGCGGCATGGCGCGCTTGCGCGGCGTGCTGCATGTCGAGCATTTCGAGGCGGCGTTGCAGGCGCTGATCCTGCGCCACGAAACCCTGCGCACCACATTCCCAAGTGTCGATGGCGTCGCCCGCCAACAGGTGCATGCCGAGACCGGCGTGCGCATGGGCTGGAAGGATTTCTCCAGCCTGCCGGCAGAAGTCCGGGAGCTACAAGTCCAGCAACTGGCCGATGCAGAAGCGCACCAGCCGTTCAATCTGGAAACCGGACCGCTGCTGCGCGCCTGCCTGGTCAAGACTGCCGAACACGAGCATTACTTCGTCCTGACCTTGCACCACATCGTCACCGAAGGCTGGGCGATGGACATCTTTGCCCGTGAACTCAGTGCGCTGTATGAAGCGTTCGTCGATGAGCGCGCCTCGCCGCTCGAGCCGCTGCCGGTGCAATACCTCGACTACAGCGTCTGGCAGCGTCAGTGGCTGGAGTCCGGCGAGCGCCAGCGCCAGCTCGATTACTGGACCGCGCAGCTCGGTCGCGAACATCCGCTGCTGGAACTGCCCGGCGACCGTCCGCGTCCACCGGTACAGAGCCATCAGGGCGAGCTGTTCCGTTTCGATCTGAGTGACGATCTCGCTGCGCGGGTGCGGGCGTTCAATGCGCAAAACGGCCTGACCCTGTTCATGACCATGACCGCCGCGCTCGCCACGCTGCTCTACCGCTACAGCGGCCAGACCGACCTGCGCATCGGTGCGCCGGTGGCCAACCGCATCCGCCCGGAAAGCGAAGGGCTGATCGGTGCGTTTCTCAACACCCAGGTGCTGCGTTGCCAGCTCGACGGGCAGATGTCGGTCGGCGAACTGTTCGAGCAGGTGCGCCACACCGTGATCGAAGGCCAGTCCCATCAGGATCTGCCGTTCGATCATTTGGTCGAAGCCTTGCAGCCGCCACGCAGCGCGGCCTACAACCCGCTGTTCCAGGTGATGTGCAACGTGCAGCGCTGGGAATTCCAGCAGAGCCGCACGCTCGCTGGGATGACTGTCGAGTATCTGGCCAACGATGCGCGGGCGACCAAGTTCGATCTCAATCTGGAAGTCACCGACCTCGACCATCGCCTCGGCTGCTGCCTGACTTACAGCACCGATCTGTTCGACGAACCGACCATCGAACGCATGGCCAGGCATTGGCGCAACCTGCTTGAAGCGTTGATCGCTGATCCGCAGCAACGCCTCAGCGAACTGCCGTTGCTCGATAAGTCTGAGCAACTGCAGCTGCTCGACAGCCTTGGCGTCGAGCCGGGCGAACATCGTCTCGACCAGTGCATCCATCATTTGTTTGCCGAACAGGCACTGGCGCGCAAAGACGCGCCGGCGCTGACCTTCGCCGGGCAGACCCTGAGCTACGCCGAACTCGATACCCGGGCCAATCGCTTGGCCTGGGCGCTGCGTGAACGTGGGGTCGGCCCGCAAGTGCGGGTGGGGTTGGCGCTGGAGCGTTCGCTGGAAATGGTCATCGGCCTGCTGGCGATTCTCAAGGCTGGCGGCGCCTATGTGCCGCTGGATCCGGAGTACCCGCTCGACCGTCTGCACTACATGATCGAAGACAGCCGCATCGGTCTGCTGCTCAGCGATCGGGCGATGTTTCAGGCCCTGGGTGACTTGCCGCCAGACGTGGCGCGCTGGTGTCTGGAAGATGACAGCCCGGGATTGGCCGACTATCCGGCCAGCGAGTTGCCGTTTATCAGCCTGCCGCAACATCAGGCCTACTTGATTTACACCTCGGGCTCGACCGGCAAACCGAAAGGCGTGGTGGTCTCTCACGGCGAAATTGCCATGCACTGCCAGGCCGTGATCGAACGCTTCGGCATGCGCCCGGACGACTGTGAACTGCATTTCTATTCGATCAACTTCGACGCCGCCACCGAACGTCTGCTGGTGCCGCTGCTCAGCGGTGCGCAGGTGGTGCTGCGGGCGCAAGGGCAGTGGGACGCGGAAGAAATCTGCGGCTTGATTCGTGCGCATCGGATCAACGTCCTCGGCTTCACGCCGAGCTACGGCAGCCAGTTGGCGCAGTTCCTTGCCACGCAGAATGACGTCCTGCCGGTGCGCATGATCATCACCGGCGGTGAAGCGCTGACCGGCGAGCATCTGCAGCGCATCCGCGCGGCGTTCCAGCCAGCGCTGTTCTTCAACGCCTACGGCCCGACTGAAACCGTGGTCATGCCGCTGGCCAGTCTGGCGCCGCAGGTACTGGAAGAGGGCGCCAGCAGTGTGCCGATTGGTAGCGTGATCGGGTCGCGAGTCGCCTACATTCTCGATGCCGATCTGGCCTTGGTGCCGCAAGGCGCGACCGGTGAATTGTTTGTCGGCGGCGCCGGTCTGGCTCAGGCCTATCACGACCGCCCGGGCATCAGCGCCGAGCGTTTTGTCGCTGACCCGTTTACCGCTGATGGCGGGCGCATGTATCGCACCGGCGACCTGGTGCGCCAGCGTGCCGATGGTCTGGTCGAGTATCTGGGGCGGATCGACCATCAAGTGAAAATCCGCGGTTTCCGCATCGAACTGGGCGAAATCGAAACGCGCCTGCTCGATCACCCTTCGATCCGCGAAGCGGTGGTGCTGGCGCTGGATGCGCCGAGTGGCAAGCAGTTGGTGGGTTACCTCGTTACGGAGGTCGCCGGACACGGCGAAGCGCAACAGGCTGAACTACGAGAAGCGCTCAAGTCGCACCTCAAGGCGCAACTGCCGGACTACATGGTGCCGACCCAGCTGATGCTGCTGGCAAGCATGCCGCTGACCGCCAACGGCAAACTCGACCGCCGCGCCTTGCCGGCGCCGGACACGGACCTCAATCGTCAGGTCTATGTCGCGCCGAGCAACGAGCTTGAGCAGACCCTGGCGCAGATCTGGTGCGATGTGCTCAACGTCAGGCAGGTCGGCCTCAACGATAACTTCTTCGAACTCGGCGGCGACTCGATTCTGTCGATTCAGGTGGTCAGCCGCGCGCGTCAGCAGGGCATTCATTTCAGCCCGCGCGACCTGTTCCAGCACCAGACCGTGCAGACGCTCGCCGCCGTTGCCAGCCGCACCCAGCAAGTGACGGCCGAGCAGGGCCTGGTGGTCGGCGAGTCGCGCCTGACGCCGATTCAGCACTGGTTCTTTGATACGGACATTCCCCAGCGCCAGCACTGGAATCAGGCGCTGTTGCTGGAACCGACTGCGCGCCTCGAACCGCAACGATTGCAGCAAGCCTTGCTGGCGGTGATTGAGCAGCACGATGCGCTGCGTCTGCGTTTCACTGAAACCGATGATGCATGGCAAGCGACGCATCAAGTGCTGTCGAGTGATGATCTGCTCTGGCAATTCAACGTCGATTCGCTGGACCGGTGCGAAGCCCTGTTCGCCGACGCGCAACGCAGCCTGAATCTGCAAAACGGCCCGTTACTGCGCGCGGTGCTGGTCGATGTTGCGGATGTTCAGCAACGCCTGTTCATCGCCATCCACCACTTGGTCGTCGACGGCGTTTCCTGGCGCGTGCTGCTGGATGATCTGCAAACCGCCTATCGCCAACTCGACGCTGCGCAGCCGCTGAACCTGCCGGCGAAAACCAGCGCCTTCAAGGACTGGGCCGCGCGTTTGCAGGCCTACGCCGGCAGCGAATCGCTGCGTGAGGAATTGAGCTGGTGGCAGGCGCAACTGGCCGGGCCGAGCGCTGATCTGCCTTGCGAAAACCCGCAGGGCGGCAGGCAGAATCGCCATGCGCAAACCGTCAGCGTACGCCTCGATGCCGAGCGCACCCGGCAGTTGCTGCAACAGGCACCGAGCGCTTATCGCACTCAGGTCAACGACCTGCTGCTGACCGCGCTGGCCCGTGTGCTGTGCCGCTGGAGCGGCCAGCCCTCGGCACTGATTCAACTGGAAGGACACGGTCGCGAAACCCTGTTCGACGAGATTGATCTGACCCGCACCGTCGGTTGGTTCACCAGCGCTTATCCGCTGCGCCTGACTCCGCACAATGTCGAAGAGGCCGCCGGGCAGGGCGCTTCGATCAAGGCGATCAAGGAACAACTGCGCGCCGTGCCGCACAAAGGCCTCGGTTATGGCGTGTTGCGTTATCTGGCCGATGACGGCTGCCGGCAGAGCATGGCCGCGCTGCCGCAGGCGCAGGTCACCTTCAACTACCTCGGCCAGTTCGACCAGAGCTTCGGCAGCGATGCGCTGTTCCGTCCTCTCGATGAGCCAATCGGTGCAGCCCACGATCCGCAGGCGCCGTTGCCCAACGAGCTGAGCGTCGACAGTCAGGTTTACGGTGGAGAACTGCTGCTGCGCTGGAATTTCAGTGCCGAGCGTTACGAGGCGCAAACCATTAACGATCTGGCCGCCGCCTACCTCGGTGAGCTGCAAAGCCTTATCGCCCATTGTTTGCAAGACGAAGCCGGCGGCCTGACGCCATCGGACTTCCCGCTGGCCAGACTGACTCAGGCGCAACTCGATGCGCTGCCGGTGCCGGCCGCGCACATCGAAGATGTCTACCCGCTGACGCCGATGCAGGAAGGCATGTTGCTGCACACCTTGCTCGAGCCGGGCACCGGTCTGTACTACATGCAGGATCGATATCGCATCAACAGCGAACTCGACCCCGAGCGTTTCGCCCAGGCCTGGCAAGCGGTGGTCGCTCGCCATGAAGCATTGCGGGCCTCGTTCTGCTGGAACGTTGGCGAAGACATGCTGCAAGTGATTCACACGCCGGGGCGCACGCCGATCGAGTATCTGGACTGGAGCGCCGTCGCCGAAACCGAGCAGGAACCACAGCTGCAAGCGCTGCTGAAAAGCGAGCGCGAAGCCGGGTTCGATCTGCTCAATCAGGCGCCGTTCCACCTGCGCCTGATCAAGGTCGGCGCGGCGCGCTACTGGTTCATGATGAGCAACCACCACATCCTCATCGACGCCTGGTGCCGTTCTCTGCTGATGAACGACTTCTTCGAGATCTACACCGCCCTCGGTGAAGGTCGTGAAGCGCAGTTGAGCGTGCCGCCGCGTTATCGCGATTACATCGGTTGGCTGCAACGCCAGAGCCTGGCCGAGGCGCGGCAGTGGTGGCGGCAGAATCTGCAAGGCTTCGAGCGCACCACGCCGATCCCGAGCGACCGGCCGTTCCTGCGCGAACACGCCGGTGAAAGCGGCGGCATGATCGTCGGCGACCGTTACACCCGCCTCAATGTTGAAGACGGAGCACGGTTGCGGGAACTGGCGCAGGCACATCAACTGACCGTCAACACCTTCGCCCAAGCTGCGTGGGCTCTGGTTTTGCGGCGCCTGAGCGGCGATCGCGACGTGCTCTTCGGCGTGACCGTGGCCGGGCGGCCGGTGGAGATGCCGGAAATGCAACGCACCGTCGGCCTGTTCATCAACAGCATCGCCCTGCGGGTGAAGATGCCTGAGGACGATCAGCGCAGCAGCGTGCGTCAATGGCTCAGCGCTTTGCTCGACAGCAACATGCAACTGCGCGAGTACGAATACCTGCCACTGGTAAACATCCAGGAACAGAGCGAATTGCCCAAAGGCCAGCCGTTGTTCGACAGCCTGTTCGTCTTCGAAAACGCCCCGGTGGAAGTCTCGGTGCTTGATCGTGCACAGAGCCTGAATGCGAGCTCGGATTCCGGCCGCACCCACACCAACTTCCCGCTGACGGCGGTGTGTTACCCGGGCGACGACCTTGGCCTGCATTTGTCGTATGACCAGCGTTACTTCGACGAGTCGACGGTCGAGCGCATGCTCAGTGAGTTCAAACGCCTGCTGTTGGCGCTGGTCGACGGCTTCCATGGCGACATGGCCGATTTGCCGCTGCTCGGCGACGAAGAACGCGACTTCCTGCTGCACGGTTGCAACCAGAGCGGCCACGACTACCCGCTGGAGCAAAGCTACGTGGCGTTGTTCGAGGCGCAGGTCGCGGCGCATCCGCAGCGCGTTGCCGCCAGTTGCCTCGATCAGCAATTGAGCTATGCCGAACTGAATCACAACGCCAACCGTCTCGGCCATGCCCTGGTCGCTGCCGGTGTGCGCATGGATCAACCGGTGGCGCTGCTGGCCGAGCGTAATCTCGACCTGCTCGGCATGATCATCGGCAGTTTCAAGGCCGGTGCCGGTTACCTGCCGCTGGACCCGGGTCTGCCGAGCCAGCGCCTGAGCCGCATCATCGAGCTGAGCCGCACGCCGTTGCTGGTGTGCAGCGCAGCCTGCCTAGAGCAGGCGCAGACCTTGCTCGAAGAGTTTGGCTGTTCGAATCGCCCGCGCCTGCTGGTGTGGGAAGAGGTCCAGGCGTCGGCCGCAGCGACGCACAATCTCGGCATTCACAGCGGCACGGACAATCTCGCCTATGTGATCTACACCTCGGGTTCGACCGGTCTGCCAAAAGGCGTGATGGTCGAGCAGCGCGGCATGCTCAACAACCAGTTGAGCAAACGCCCGTACCTCGACTTGAGCGAGGCCGATGTGATCGCGCAGACCGCCTCGCAAAGCTTCGATATTTCCGTCTGGCAGTTCCTTGCCGCTCCGTTGTTCGGCGCACGGGTCGACATCGTACCGAATGCGATTGCCCACGATCCGCAAGGTCTGCTGGCGCATGTACAGGCGCAGGGCATCACCGTGCTGGAAAGTGTGCCATCGCTGATTCAGGGCATGCTCGGCTCCGAGCGTCTGAGCCTCGATGGTTTGCGCTGGATGCTGCCGACCGGTGAAGCGATGCCGCCGGAACTGGCCCATCAATGGCTGCTGCGTTACCCGGACATTGGTCTGGTCAATGCTTACGGCCCGGCGGAATGCTCGGATGATGTGGCGTTCTTCCGTGTCGACATGGCTTCAACGCGCGGCAGTTACTTGCCGATCGGCACGCCGACCGATAACAACTTGCTGTACCTGGTCGATGGCGCGCTGGAACTGGTGCCGTTGGGCGCGGTGGGTGAGCTGTGCGTTGCCGGCACCGGTGTCGGTCGCGGCTACGTCAGCGATCCGCTGCGCACCGCGCCGGTGTTTGTGCCGAATCCGTTCGGCGCGCCGGGCGAACGCCTGTACCGCACCGGTGACTTGGCGCGGCGCCGCGCGGACGGCGTGCTGGAATACGTCGGCCGCGTCGATCATCAGGTGAAGATTCGCGGCTACCGCATCGAGCTCGGTGAAATCGAAGCGCGCCTGCATGAACAACCGGAAGTGCGCGACGCGGCGGTGGGTGTGCAGGAAGGCGTCAACGGCAAGCATCTGGTGGGCTACCTGGTCGCGGCCGATGCGGCGCTCAATCCGGGCGAACGCCTGGAGCGGATCAAGCAGCGCCTGCGCGCCGAACTGCCGGAATACATGGTGCCGCTGCACTGGCTGTGGCTGGAGCAAATGCCACTCAATGCCAACGGCAAACTCGACCGCAAAGCCTTGCCAACGCTGGAGATCGGTCAGTTGCAGAGCGAGGATTATCTGGCGCCGCGCAACGAGCTGGAGCAGATCCTGGTTGATATCTGGGCTGAGGTGCTGAAAGTGGAAAAGGTCGGCGTGCGCGACAATTTCTTCGAACTGGGCGGGCATTCGCTGCTGGCTACGCAAATTGCATCGCGGGTACAAAAAGCCCTGCAACGCAACGTGCCGCTGCGCGCGATGTTCGAATGCAGCACGGTGGAGGAACTCGCCGAATACATCGATGGACTGGCGGCCAGTGACATTACCGAGGAGAAGGTTGATCGGTTGAATGATCTGATGGCGGAGCTGGAGGGGTTGTAGTTCTTCAGCGCCTGGGCCGGCCTCTTCGCGAGCAGGCTCGCTCCCACACAGGATCTGTGTTGTTTACAAATCCCCTGTGGGAGCGAGCCTGCTCGCGAATGGCGTCTGTACATTGCCGTACATTTCCATCCTTGACGATCAACAACCGGCAGCTCAGTCTGCCGGTTCTGTTTTTTCTCGCGGAGGTGGTCGATGCCCTTTTTCACGGTTGACGGACAAGCACTGCACTACATTGATCAAGGCACCGGCCCCGCCGTGTTGCTGGCTGGCAGTTATCTCTGGGATCAAGCGATGTGGGCGCCGCAGATCGCCGCGCTGACCCCGCACTATCGCGTCATCGCCCTGGATCTGTGGGGTCATGGCGAGTCCGGCAAGTTACCTGAAGGCACGACATCGCTGGATGACATCGCCCGACAGGCGCAGGCCTTGCTTGATCATCTGGACATCGACCACGTCACCCTCGTCGGGCTTTCGGTCGGCGGCATGTGGGGCGTGCGCCTGGCACTGTCCGCACCGCAACGTCTCAACGGTCTGGTGCTGATGGACACCTACGTCGGCGTCGAGCCGGAACCGACCCGGCAGTATTACTTCTCGTTGTTCAAGCAGATCGAAGACAGCGGCACCATCTCCGAACAATTGCTCGACATCGTTGTGCCAATCTTCTTCCGCCCGGGCATCGACCCGCAGTCGGCGCTGTATCAGGGCTTCCGCGCAAAACTGCAGGGCTACTCGCCCGAGCGTTTGCGCGACAGCATCGTGCCGATGGGCCGCATCACGTTTGGCCGCAACGACCTGTTGCCACGCCTGGACGAGCTGAACCCGGCGACGACGCTGGTATTGTGCGGCGATCAGGACAAACCGCGACCACCCTCGGAAGCCCGGGAAATGGCTGAATTGATCGGTTGCCCGTGCGTGCTGGTACCGGAGGCGGGGCATATCTCCAATCTGGAGAATCCCGGGTTTGTGACTGAGGCACTGCTGGCGTTTCTGCGCGAGCGCAACTGACACATCGAGTGAGCTTCATTCGCGAGCAGGCTCACTCCCACAGTTAATCGCATTCTGGCTGAGGGAATGCAGTCAACTGTGGGAGCGAGCCTGCTCGCGAAAGGGCCGGTCCAAGCGATGAAAAAACTACTTAGGCCCGAGAATCTTCACCAACTTGTCCGGCGAAGGCGCGCCTTGCTGTTGTTGCAGTTCGCCTTTGTCATCCATGTAGAAAATCGCCGGGGTGGCCTGCAGTTCGAGGTCTTCCATCAACTGCATGTTGGCCGCGAGTTTGGTTTGCACGGCGACCGGGATGTCTTTCATGGCCTTTAGCGCGCTGCCCTTGCCGGCCTTTTCGTGATCTTCCAGGGCCTTGGCCGGGTCTTTCGCCGCCAGCAGCGCGGCTGATTTGCCCGGGCTGTCTTCGCGGATGATGCCGACCATGATGTGGCGCAACTGCACCTTGCCGGCCTTGACCCATGGCCGCGCCTGTTCCCAGAACATGTTGCAGTACGGGCAGTTCGGATCGCTGAACAGGTACACCGTGCGCGGTGCATCCTTGTTGCCGTCCTGAATCCAGTTGCTCGCCTCGAACTTGGCCCAGACTTCCTTGGACATCGGCGCGTAGACCAGTTTCTGCAACGGTTCGCTGCTCAGGTCCTTGCCGTCGGCGTCGTACAGATTACCCACCACGACATGCTTGCCGTCCGGGGTCAGGTACAGCGCCATGCCGCGATTCTGATATTGCGCGGCGTACCCGCGCAGGCCATCGGGGGCGTCGAACTGGCCGACGATTTTCGCGCCCTTGGCTTCGATCTTTTTGATCGCCGCAGGCAGTTCTTCAGCAGCCTGTACCGACGGCAAGTGCAGCAGGGCAGTGCCCAGGGTCAGCGTCAGCAGGTGGCGGAGGCGGGGCATGGCAGTTTCCTTGCAGAGTTGGCCGGGGCAACGGCCTGATTCGGGCTTGAAGGCGAAGTGTCGAAGGTTTCCAGGGCGCGGGCGAGGCTGGCGTTCGACAGTTCACCGAGGTGACTGGTCAGCAAGCGACCGTCCGGGCTATAGAACAGCGTAGTCGGTAACGCCATGGAACCCACGGCCTGACCGAGACGGCCGCGGGGGTCGAACAGCACGTTGTTCAGGCTCAGGCCCTGGGTTTCCAGGAACGTCGCCACGCTTTGCATGCTTTCGGCCTGATTGACGAACAGAAATGTCAGGTCAGGGCGCTGTTGCTGGGCATTCTCCAGCACCGGCATTTCTCGCCGGCACGGCGGGCACCAGGTCGCCCACAGGTTGATCACCAGCGGCCCGCCCTGATACTCACTGAGCTTGATGGTTTCGCCAGCGGCGTTGCGCAGGGATATATCCGGCAGCCGCGTACCCTGTTCGTAGATATTCAGCGACAGGCTGGCAAGCAGCCAGAACGCCACGCCACTGACCACGCCGAAGCCCAACGGTCGACGCAAAGCGGGCCGACGCCAGCCGCGATACAACGCCGCCAGCAACAGCACGATCACTCCGGGCCAGGCGAGGAAACCGCCGTCGCGCAGATCGATGATCTGCCACGGGTCATTGCGATAGTGCGACCAGTACAACGCGACAAACGCAATGCGCGCCGCGAGCATGCCCAGCAAGAACAGGCTGAACAGCGCCGACTCGGGGTTATCGCCGCCGCGCTTGGCCACCCGCCAGCCGACAAATGTCGCCAGCGCCAGAGCACTGATCAGCAGCAGGTGGTTGAGCGCGATGGCGAAGGTGCCGAGGGTGAACGTCAGCATCAGTTGGCATCTCGGGTGGCGGACCAGCGTTGCAGGAAGGTATCGGCATCGACCTCGCCGGTGATGCGCTGGCTGCGGCGTTCTTCGCCGTCAGCGCCGATCCAGATGAACGTCGGCGGCCCCGGCACTTTATAGCGACTGAGCAGCTCGCGGCTGGCAGCGTTGTCGGCGGTCACATCCAGGCGCAGCAGGCGCACATCGCTCAGGGCCTGCATGACCTTGGCTTCACCGAACACCTTCTTCTCCATGACCTTGCACGACACGCACCAGTCGGCGTAGTAATCGAGCAGTACCCACTGGCCTTGAGCCTTGGCTGCATCGAGTTCGCGTTGCAGGGCGGCAGGTTCCTTGATCGTGGTGAAGGCATCGTGACCCGTCGGCGCCGCGCTGGCGACAGGGCCGGCGCTGTAGACCTGCAATGGCTGATACGGATCATCACTGCCGCCCGCCGCACCGATCACCAACAAGCTGCCCCACAAACCGAGCAACAAGGACAGGGCGCCAAACACCTGTGCGACGCGGCCAAAGCCTGCGGATTGTTTCCAGGCGCTGTAAGCGGCGATCAACAGCAGAGCGCCGCACAGCCCCAACCACAACGAAGGGTCCAGTACCGGGCGCAGCATCAACAATGCAGTGGCAAGAAAGAGGAAGCCGAATATGCCCTTGAGCAGATTCATCCACGCCCCGGGTTTTGGCAGGAAGCGGTTGCCCACGGTGACCAGCAGCAACAGCGGCACACCGATGCCGATGCCCAGTGCAAACAGAATCAGACCGCCGTGCAACGCGTTACCGCTCTGTGCGATGTACAGCAGCGCGCCGGCCAGTGGCGCGGTCATGCACGGCCCGACCAAGAGACCGGACAATGCGCCCAGCACACCGGCGCCGATCAGGCTGCCGCCGCTGCGGCTGCGCGACGCATGTTCAAGACGATCACGCAGGGCCACCGGCAGTTGCAGCTCGAAGAAGCCGAACATCGGCAATGCCAGCACCACGAAAATGGCGGCAAATGCGCCGAGCAACCAAGGATTCTGCAACCACGCCTGCAGGTTCGCACCGAGCAGCGCAGCAACCACGCCCATCGCCGCATACACCAGTGCCATGCAGATCACGTAGCTACTGGCCAAGGCAAACCCGCGCCGTGGTGTGGCGCCACTGCCGACGATCATCCCGGCGAGAATCGGCAGCATCGGCAGCGAACACGGGGTAAACGCCAACAGCAGGCCGAGTCCGAAGAACACCAGCAGACTCCAGCCCAGCGCCCGTTGTTGCAGACTGCTGGCCAAAGCCTGATCCGGGGCTTCAGCGCCTGTTGTTGCTGCGGCTTTGCCACCCAGATCAATCACCCGGGTTTGCGGTGGATAGCACAGACCGGCATCGGCGCAACCTTGATAGCTGACTTTGATCTGACCGCTGGCCGCCGCCGGGATTTTCACTTCCAGCCCTTGGCGGTACACCGGCTGCTCGCCGAAGAACTCATCGCTGTGGGATTCGCCTTCAGGCAACACCGGCTGCTGATCGGCGGCCAGTCCGTCGAATTTCAAACGTTTCTGATACAGGTAGTAGCCGTCAGTGATCTGCCAGAACAGCTGGGTTTCGCCCGAGTCCAGATGCTCGGAGGTGAGTACGAATGCCTTGTCGACGGGTAAAAAGTCCGGCTTGGACTCGAACGGATTGTTTCCGGCCTGAGCCAGACCGGAAACCAGTAGAGCAAACAGAAGAAAAAAATGACGCATGGAGGAGCCTTGTCCCTGTGCAAGTGGGGTGCAGGATGGGCGGCGGCGATTAACCGATAATTAACCCTATCCTACTAGGCTCGCCGGGATTGACCAATCAGCCACGTAGCAGGCCGGGCCAATTACCGTCATCAATGGTTCTGGGGCCGGCAACGAGTCGGTCGGACTGAATGTTGTAAGTGAGGTACTGATTGTTGGTCAGGAAGATATACCAGTAACTGTCTGCAAATGTCCGGTCATTCTGCGCCGCGGTGATTATCCGGTCCTTGTAAGGTTTCAGCGCGCCCAGCTGATATTCGCCGAAACGGTTGTACTTGACGGTCTTGGCCTTGTAGTCGAAAGACAAGTAGTGGCCGTCATCGAGGATGAATCGAAACAGGAAAGGGTGGCCGGTCAGTTGAAACCAGGTGCCGGCGATGATCTTGTCAAAATATGGAAGAATCGGCTTCCATACCGAGTCGGCTACCTTGTAGAAGGCGGCAACTTTATCGCTGTCCTGATCGTATTTGCAGACCATCGGAGTTGTTCCGTCATAGAAGAAAAGCCAGGCAATATCCTCGTCACTTCCGGCGTTCCAGCCGAAGGAAGTGGTAGTCAAGCCAAAGCGCAGATCTTTGGTATACGGGGCGAAGTTGTCCCAGTTGCCTGCCGTGGCGGTTGGATAATTGGACGGGACACTATTGTCGCCAAGATCAAAGCGCGAATAGGTATCGGTGTCCTTGAAGAAAAAATAAATTCGATCAGGGCCGGAACGCCAGTCTATGGCAACAAAGTTATTCAAGTTGGTCATGTTTGAAAGTCCATTTAAGTGCGGGGTTGAAGCTGCCAGTTGAAGCTAGATGAAGTTGCGTTGGCGATAAAGGCTGGAATTGTTTCCGGATGGGTAACGGGATAATAAAGTTTGCATGGCAGGCTCGCGTCGGTTGCTGGGATGCGACAACCTGACCGTATTTTCGTGCAGCTTTGCGAAGTCGACGTGTGCCGCCATAATTGCCCCTTAATCCTTGCCTGCTTCACTCGCCTTTTTTATTTCCGGAGCCCCTATGCACGTACTGGTTTGCGAAGACGATGAGCTGATCGCCAGCGGCATCGTCGCCGGGCTCAAGGCACAGGGCCTGACCGTCGAGCACGTCAACACCGCGTCCAAGGCGCGGGCGATGCTCAAGGTCGCCGAATTCGACGTGATGGTTCTCGATCTCGGGTTGCCCGACGAAGATGGCCTAAGGTTGCTCCAGCAATTGCGGCAGAGCGGCCTGGAAATCCCGGTTCTCATCCTCACTGCCCGTGACTCGGTGACCGATCGTGTCGACGGTCTGCAGGCCGGCGCTGACGACTACCTGCTCAAGCCTTTCGATCTGCGCGAACTGTTCGCTCGCCTGCAAACCCTGTTGCGCCGAGTGGCCGGGCGCAGTGTCAATCTGATCGAGCATGGCGCGCTTACTTACGACCCGAGCAGCCGCGAAACCCGCCTCGCCGGGCAACCGGTGGACCTGTCACGGCGCGAGCAGTCGCTGTTGCAGGCATTGCTGCACAATCGCGGCCGGGTGCTGTCCACCGAGCAACTGAAGGACAGCGTCTACGGCTTCAACGACGAACTGGAAAGCAACGCACTGAACGTGCATATCCATCATCTGCGCAGCAAGCTTGGCAAAGGCATCGTCGAAACCGTGCGTGGTCTGGGCTATCGCCTCGGGCCTGCCGATGGCGGAGAGCAAGGCAAGTGATGAGTCTGCGCCTGCGCCTGAGTCTGACGCTCGGCGCTGCCTTCGCGTTGATCTGGGCGCTGGCGGCGGCGTGGATGCTCAGCGATCTGCGCAATCAGATGATGTTCTCCCTCGACCAGCGACTGGTCGCTTCGGCGCGCATGGTCGCCGGTTTGCTTGAGCAATTGCCGACGCTGCCGAGCAAGGGCGAGGGCACCCACTTCAGTGCTGAACAGCTGAACATTCCCGGCGGCATGGCCTGTCAGGTCAGCTCATTGCGCGGCGAGATTCTCGCGCGAAGCCACAACAACCCCGAGCAAGCGCTGGAAGCCGAGAAAATGGGCTTCCACGATCAAATGATCGACGGCGCACCGTGGCGCAGTTTCACCCTGGCCCGGGGCGATGTGCGCATCACTACGGCGGATCGGCAGATCGAACGCGAAGCCTTGAACATGTCGATTCTGCTCGCCGCTTCGGTGCCGGTCGGTGTGGCCTTGCTGGGTTGCCTGTGCCTGCTGTGGCTGGGCATCGGTCAGGGTCTTGCACCACTCAATCGTCTGCGCGAGGCGCTGATGCGGCGCAATGCCGATTCCCTTGAGCCATTGCAGTTGCAGGCGTTTCCCAGCGAATTGAAGCCGTTGCTGGAAACCCAGAATCAATTGTTCCAGCGCATCGGCAAGACCATCGAGCGTGAACGTCGCCTGACCGGTGACGCCGCGCATGAACTGCGCAGTCCGCTGACGGCGATCAAGACCCACCTGCAAGTCGCGCGCATGACCGATGGCAGTGCCCGCGATCAGTCGCTGGCCCGCGCCGAGGAGGGCGCCGATCGCTTGCACCGCACCCTTGAACAGTTGCTGTTGCTGGCGCGGGTCGAAGGCAGCCTGTCGTTCGATGACGGCTCGCAATGCAGCGCCGAGCAAGTGGCCCGACTGGCGATTCAGGACGCCACTGGCGGTGAACGGCTGCGGATCAAACTGCACGTGCCGGACGACCTGTCCGCCGCACCGCTGCAAATGCCTGCTGTGCTGGCGATTGCTGCACTGCGTAACCTGCTCGACAACGCCCTGCGCCATACGCCTGAAGATTGCGCGGTCGAGGTCCATCTGGAAAACATCGGCAATCGCGTGCGTTTTGTCGTGCGTGACCATGGCCCGGGCATTGCGCCGGATGATTTGCAGCATCTGACCCAACGCTTCTGGCGCAACGGGCAGAGCACCGGCTGCGGGCTGGGTCTGGCGATTGTCCAGGCGATTGTTCAGCGCTGTGACTGCGCCCTGCATTTCGACAGCCGCCCGGATGGCTTGCGGGTCGAACTGACCATGCCGTTGCAAACCCTCTGATCTCACCTCAGACCCCTGTGGGAGCGAGCCTGCTCACGAATGCGGTAACTCACTCAACATCGACGTTGACTGGTCCGACGCTTTCGCAAGCAGGCTCGCTCCCACAAAAAACCATGTTCTGGCACATCAAATGTAACTTCTCGGCGTTCGCTATCCGCCAGGGTTGGGGCTAAGGTCAACCCAGCTTTGACTCAATGGATTGAGGGAACTGCGCCATGGAAGCACCCGTCTGCGTACGTTCGGCCACCCTGGCCGACACCGGCATCATCAACCGTATAGTCGAGCGCTCGATCCGCATCGGATGTGCACTCGATCACCGCAACCATCCGCTTCTGGTCAACCACTGGCTCAACCGCTCCTCCGCCGACTTCATCAGTAGCCGGCTCGCCGACCCACATTTCTATCTCTGCGTCGCTTTGCTTGATGACAAACCGGTCGGTGTCGGCATGGCCCGGGTCAGTGGCGAAATCCTGCTGTGTTACGTCCAGCCGGAATCCTTCCGCCGAGGCGTCGGCCGGGCGCTGATGCAGAATGTCGAAGGCTGGTTGCGGGTTCGCGGTGTGCGCAATGCTCACCTCAACAGCACCCGCACCGCCGAGGGGTTCTATCGGCACCTGGGTTACCAACAGGCAGCGCCACCCGGTCTTTCCAACGGCTTGCAAACCGTGCCGCTGCGCAAACCTTTGTCCTCACCGGCCGGACAACTCGATCAAGGGTGTAAATCCGAACCGCGCTGAAGCGTTTCCAGAACAGGAAAACCTGCAAGTGCGCCCCGCGACCGGAACGCGCACCTGTCGGTGTGCTGTTCTGGTCACTATCCATAGCGAATTGAGGGGTCGAGAGATGTCAGTCGCCACCAGTCTTATCGAAGCGTCGTCGGCCCGGGTCGCCTCGGCGCCGGCGGAAACGTTGTTCGAATTCAACGAATCACCGTTGTTGGCGCGGCAGAGCCGGCAGGAGTCCAACGCGCGCAGTTACCCTCGGCGTATTCCCTTGGCGCTCAAGCGTGCCAAGGGCTTGTATGTCGAGGATGTTGAAGGACGTACATTCATCGACTGCCTGGCTGGAGCCGGCACGCTGGCGCTGGGGCATAACCACCCGGTGGTGATCGAGGCGATCCAGCAAGTGCTGGCCGATGAGTTGCCGCTGCACACCCTCGACCTGACTACGCCGGTCAAGGATCAATTCGTCCAGGACCTGTTCGGGCTGCTGCCGACAGAGCTGGCGGCGCAAGCGAAGATCCAGTTCTGCGGCCCGACCGGCACCGACGCCGTGGAAGCAGCGCTGAAACTGGTGCGCACCGCAACCGGGCGCAGCACCGTGCTGTCATTTTCCGGCGGTTACCACGGCATGAGTCAGGGGGCGTTGAGCCTGATGGGCAGCCTGGGGCCGAAAAAACCACTGGGTGCCTTGCTCAGCAACGGCGTGCAGTTCATGCCCTTTCCCTACGACTACCGCTGCCCGTTCGGTCTCGGCGGCGCAGCGGGCGTCAACGCCAATCTGAGTTATCTGGAAAGCCTGCTCAACGATCCCGAGGCCGGGGTGCAATTGCCGGCGGCGGTCATTGTCGAGGCGGTGCAGGGCGAGGGCGGCGTGATACCGGCGGACATCGAGTGGTTGCGCGGCTTGCGCCGGATTACCGAGAAGGCCGGTGTGGCGTTGATCGTTGATGAGATCCAGAGCGGTTTCGCCCGTACCGGCAAGATGTTTGCCTTTGAACACGCGGATATCGTTCCGGATGTGGTTGTACTGTCCAAAGCTATCGGTGGCAGCCTGCCGTTGGCGGTGGTGGTGTACCGCGACTGGCTCGACACTTGGCAACCGGGCGCCCATGCCGGCACGTTCCGCGGCAATCAGATGGCCATGGCCGCCGGTTCAGCGGTGATGCGCTATCTGGTGGAGCACAAGGTTTGCGAGCACGCAGCCGCCATGGGTGATCGACTCAGCGAGCATCTGCACATCCTGCAACGCGACTTCCCGCAGCTGGGCGATATTCGTGGGCGTGGCCTGATGCTCGGCGTTGAACTGGTCGACCCGAACGGCGCGCCCGACGCGCTCGGTCATCCGCCAGCGTTTGCGCGTCTGGCGCCGCTGGTCCAGCGTGAATGCCTCAAGCGTGGCCTGATTCTGGAGCTGGGCGGTCGCCATGGCGCAGTGGTGCGCTTCCTGCCGCCGCTGGTGATCACTGCCGCGGAAATCGACCGGGTGGCCGAGATCTTCGGTCGCGCATTGGCCGCTGCCACCACCGCGCTGTAAATTTTTCCGCGCGGCGAACGTTCTTTCTACATACCCGGCTGCATTCTTTGTGCAGCCGCCCTTACAACGATGGAGAACCAGCATGACGTCAGTATTCGACCGCGAGGACATCCTCTTTCAGGTCGTGGTCAACCACGAAGAGCAATATTCGATCTGGCCCGATTACAAAGCTGTGCCGCAAGGCTGGCGCACCGTGGGCAAGAGCGGCCTGAAAAAGGAATGCCTGGCCTATATCGAAGAAGTCTGGACCGACATGCGCCCATTGAGCCTGCGCCAGAAGATGGATGCGCAAGTCGCGGCGCAATAAGCGACCGGGCAAAAGAAACCCGCTGGACCAGTGATGGTCAGCGGGTTTTTTCATGTCTGGAGAGTGACGTTGTGGGTGCGGGCCTCTTCGCGAGCAGGCTCGCTCCCACAATTGAAATGCGATCCCCTGTGGGAGCGAGCCTGCTCGCGAAGAACGATAACGCGGACTTACTAAAACTACGCTCCGCTCAACCCCTTGAGCAACAAATCCACATTCCCCTCCAGCTCCGCCAGCGGATCCGCCGCATCGGTACTCAACACCACCAGGCGGCTGCCGGATTCGGCAATCGCCGCTTTCACCGGCTCCGCGGGCTGGCGATGGTGCAGCACCACCGCCACGTCATTGTCCTTGAGCGTCGCTGTCAGCTTCTTCAACTCCTCTGGGGTCCAATCGGCATCGGGACGCGCATCCTGTCCGGCCAGTTCAAGGTTGAGGCTGCCAATCAGATAGCCGAAGTGATCGCTCAGGCTCATCACGCTCAGGTTGTCCGCTTCGGCCAGACGCGCTTCGGTGTCCGCGCTGAGTTTCAGCAAACGCTGTTTCAACGCCGCCAGGTTGGCTTCGATTGCAGGCTTGGCGCTCGGTGCCAGGCGCACCAGGTCTGCGGCCATCACATCGGCCATGCGCCCCATGTTGTTGCTCGCCAGCCATGGCTGACTGTTCAGGCCATCAACCTGCAGGCCCGGCTGCACGGCGATGCCGGGCAGGGCGCCGTCGACCGGGCGCGCAGCGTCGACTTCGACGATACGGATGTTGCTACGGCGCGCGATCGGGTACAGCGGATCATCGGCCCACAGCGAACGCAGACCGATTACCGCGTCCGCGTCGGTGGCCAGTTTGCTCAGCGCCGGAGCGCCACGGCCGGTGAAATACGCGGTCTGGCGGCTGCCGGGCAGGTTGGCCGGCGCCGCACGTTCAAGTTTGACGTCGGTACCCTTGAGCAATGCTTCGCCCAATCCATAGGTGATCGGTAACGAGGCCAGAACGCGTAACGGTTTCGCAGTTTCAGCCGCCATCAACGGAGTGCAGACCACGCCACACAGGGCCATGGCCAGAGTCAGGTTACGCAATGAAAAAGCCATTTATCCAAGGTTCCCTTTCAGGCTGGGGACGACGCCGCGCGCAATGGCGGCGAGGGCGAAAGCGATGCCGGCGACCAGAATGATCGCAGCGCCGGACGGGATCGGCAGGTCGAACACGATTGGCGCAAGAATCCCGCACAGGGTGCTGACGGTAGCGATCAGCACCGAGCACCAGAAAAACCCTTTCAGCGACTGACTGAGCAAGCGCGCCGCTGCCGCAGGAATCACCAGCAAGGCACCGACCAGAATCGCGCCAATCACCTTCACTGCCGCGACGGTGATCAAGGTCACCAGGATCACGAACAGGTAATCCAGGGTCTTCACCGCTACGCCACGCACCGCCGCCAGTTGCGGATTGAAACTGGCGAGCATGATGCGGTTGTACAGCGGCAGGGCGAGGGCCATGACCAGCGAACCGACGATGGCCAGCACCGCCAGATCATTGCCGTTGACGGTCAATACCGAACCGAACAGCACGTTTTCCAGAATGTGCACGTTGATCTTGCCGGCGAGAATCAGCAGCAGGCTCGCGCCCAGTGCCAGTGACACCGAGAGAAACACGCCGATCAGCGTATCCGGTGCCAGTCCGGTGCGGTTGCGCAGGTAATTGAGCAGGATGCCGAACAGCAGGCAGTAGCCGAACAGACTGCCGTACGGGCCGGTGTAGGGTTCGCCGAGCAGGATGCCGATGGCGACACCGGTCAACGCGGCATGGCCGACTGCTTCGGAAAAGAACGCGAAGCGCTTGACCACCACCAGCGTGCCGAGCCCGCCCAGCACCGGGCCGATCAGCAGGCCGGCGAGCAGGGCGTTGACCACAAAACCGTAGGCCAGCGCCTCGGGCAGATAACCTGACGATGCCCAACCCTGGACCATCAAACGAAAGGCTTCGTAGCTCATCAGACCGCGCTCCGTGGATGGGTGGAAAACAGCGTCAGCAGACGTTCCGGAGTCAGCGCCTGTTGCGGTGTGGCATCGAACAGCACGCGGCGGTTGAGACCGGTAACCCGATCGGCCAGCCGACCTACCGCTTCCAGGTCATGTTCGATCCACAACACCGTGATGCCCGCCGCGCGCCAGTCAGTCAGCAGGCGTTCGAACACCTGGATCCCGGCCTCATCGAGGGCCGACATCGGCTCGTCGAGCACCAGCAGTTGCGGCGCCGGAATCAAACCCTGCGCGAGCAGCACCCGCTGCCGCTCGCCGCCGGACAGCGCGCCCATGCGCCGCTTGCGCTTGTCCTGCATGCCGACGCGCTCCAGTGCTTCGCCGATGGCGCCGGCGTAGTGTTTGCTCAAACCGAGAAAGGCCGGGCGGCGTTGACACATGGCGGCCATGAAATCGTCGACGGTCATCGGCAGGCCACGATCGAACTCCAGCGCCTGCGGAACGTAACCAATGGTGCCGGGCTCGCCGGTCCAGTGCAGACTGAGCTGGCCCTGATGCGGCATCTGCCCGAGCAGGGTCTTGATCAGCGAACTCTTGCCACCGCCGTTGGGGCCGACCAGCGCATGCACGCTGCCGGGCTGCACCTGGAAGCTGACCTTGTCGAGAATCGTCGTGCGCCCCAAGGTCAGGCTGATATCCGCAAACTCCAGCGCCGGCCCATTTTTCCCCTGCGAGAGCGAGCCTGCTCGCGGATGCGGTGTGTCATTCAGCGAAGATGTTGCCTGATCCGGCGCATTCGCGAGCAGGCTCGCTCCCACCGGGTTATCGGTGTTGTCAGGGATCAGGGTTTCTTTCGACGTCATGCCCCCGACTCCTGAATCGCCCGAACCACGGTGTTGAGGTTGCCGGTCATTTCCTTTTCGTACTTGTCGGCGGTGTATTCGCCGTAGGAAATGTGCGACAGCGGGTACAGCTTCACCCCGGATTCGCGCTGGATGGTGTCGACGTAGCTGGAGGGGAAATCCATCTCGGAGAAGATCACTTTCACGTCGAGTTCGCGTAATTGATCGATGGTTTTTTTCAGCTGGCTCGGGCTTGGCTCGATGCCGTGGGCCGGCTCGACCACGGCCGTCACTTCCAGACCGAATTCACGCAAAAGATAGTCGTAAGCCGCATGCACTGTGGCCACGCGCAGCTCGGCGTTGGGTGCCTGGGTCAGTTTGGCCAACGCGTCGGCGCGCATCTGCCGCAGGCGTTTGCCGTAAGCGCGGGCGTTTTGCGTGTAGGTCTTGGCATTGTCCGGATCGATCTTGCCCAGCTCGCGGGCGATGTTGTTGACCTGGGCGATGGAGGCGCTGATCGACAGGAACGTGTGCGGATTGACCACTTTGCCAGCGCCGCGCGCAGCGACACCGGTGGCCGCCAGCAATGGCACGTTCTCGTTGGCTTCGATGGTTTTGACGTTGGGTGTTTCGCTGGCGGCGATCATCCGGTCGGCGAAGTCATCATGACCGACGCCGTTGAGTACGATCACGTCCAGTCCGCTGATGCGCTTGATGTCTTCGGCGCGCGGTTCGTAGGCGTGCGGATTGAAGCCCGCAGGAATCAGCGGCACCACCTCGGCCTTGTCGCCAACGATGTTGGCGACGTAGCTGTAATACGGATGCAGAGTGATGCCGATACGCAGGCGTTTGCCTTGCTCGGCGCTGGCCAACGGGCTCAGCAGGCAGGCGCACAGGCCAAGCAGAAACAGGCGTAACAATGGACGGCGAGGAAATGAAATGGACATGGGCAAGCAGTCTTCTCTCGGATAAAGGCGAGGAATCAATGGCGATGTTCGCGGGTAACCCCGGCATCGAATTGCGCGACGATCTGTTTCCAGCCAGCGGCGGACAGCGCGGCGTCAGACAGATCTTCAGCAGGCGCGGAATCGGCGCTGCGGTTCAGCCAGATGTCCGGCGCCGCGTTGGCGTCAGTGCCGACACGCATCAGAAATGAACCGGCGACATCAGGCGTTGCACTGCGTCCGAAATAGGCGCGATCGGCGAACATCTGCCATGCGTGACCGCCACGGCTGACCGAACTGGCGTCCTGCGCGAACGGCGCAAAGCCTTCGTCGGCGAGCATTTGTGGCGTCGGCAGGGCTTTTTGCTCTTCGCGCAGCAAGCGGATTTCGTCGAGGGTCACGCGCAGGTCGGCATAAATGCCTTGCTCGGCGGCGCTGAGATCGCGGCGGGCGTCGTACTGGTTGCTGGCGACCGGCTCCGGTTCATGGGAAACCCCGCGCCACGCCACCACCGAGCCGGCGATCGCGAGGATCAGCAGGCACAACAGCAGCACGTTGAGGGTTTCATGACCGGCGCCGGCCGGGCGTACCACTTGCGTTGTCGGGCTACTCATGGGGCTTCGATATCCGCCTGGTCGATTTCCACCACGTGGCCGGGGCCGGCGTCGAACAGCACATAGAACTCACTGCCGGGTTTCTTGAACGTCAGCGTCGAGTCATCACCCAATTTGCCCGGCACCAGAATGGTTTCGTCGTAGCCGATCACGTCGAGGGTCACCCCCGGCGCACCGCTGCCGTCGGAGAAACCGCCGGTGCATTTGATCTGTTCGGCATCGATGGCTTTGCATTCGCACATCGGGTTGTGCGCCAGGGTGCTGGCGCTGAAACCGGCGCTCAGCAGCAGCGCGGCGCTGGCGAGCAAACGGGTCTGAAGGGGTGAGCGAGTCATGGTTTGGCTCCTTGTTTGTTCAGCCACGCAACCGTGGCGGGGGAGGCTTGGCTCAGGGGAATCGCGGCTTGGTGCATGCTGCCGTCCCAGCCTTCCATGGTGATCCACAGCTCGGCGTCAGGTTTGGTCTTTGCCGGGATCGGCATTTGCGTGCCCATGCGATAAGGCGTACCGAAGAAGATCGTGCCAGCGGCGCGCAGACTGCGCGGCTTGCCGATGCGCAGGTAAGTAGCCTTGACCTGTTCGACGCAGGTATCACAAACGGCGGCAGTGAAATCCTTCATATAGCCGGCCGGACCGCTCAGGTGCGGTGCCTCGTCGCGCAGTTCGGCCAGACGCAGGCTCCACGGGCCGACCTCAACGGTGCCTATTTCCCGTTGGCCCAGGCCACTGTCGCCGCGAAACAGCGAGGCATCGGCAAAGTATTTCGGCATGAAGCCCAGCGGGATCAGCAACAGCAGGACATTGATGTGGAAACGCCACTTGTGCCAGAAACGCGACAGGCGCGAGGGCGGTGTGACCGAGATGGCTTTGTTCACAGGCTCGCCTCCGAAGGTTCACGGCGCAGCGCCGGTTGGGCTGTGACGCGGTTTTTCTTGTCCTCGCGTTTCAGCGCATTGGCGGTGGCCAACGCGGTGCGCTTGGTCCAGATCAACAGGCCGCTGAGGATCATCATGCTCAGCAACAGACCGAAGAAGAACCAGATCAGTTTGATCCAGATGCCGCCGAAGTCGCCGGTGTGCAGCGGGCGCATGGATTCGGTGACGAATTCCAGCGAGGACCGATCGGACAGCAACCGTGAGGAGGCCATTTCGCCGTTGTACGGGTTGAGAGTCGCGGTCTGATACATCAGCGGATACCAGCCACGGCCGCTGACGCTCATGTGCGAGTAGGCATTGCCCGGCAGGTTGACGTAGCTGGCTTCCAGGCCCGGAATCTTCTGCTGGGCGATTTCGATGGCGCGGTCCAGGCTGATACGCGGCGGCGGGGTGCCGGCGGCCGAAATCGGCACACTTTCGCGGGACATCGCCGGAATGATCGGTTCGCTGGAAATGGAAATCTGGTTATCGAACAGGATCGCCTTGATCAGGAACCAGATGCCGGTGATGGAAATCACCGCAATGAACCAGATTGACCAGATGCCGCACAGGCGATGAAAGTCGCCCCAGAAAATCCGCGCGCCGTGGCGCACGCGCAGGGTCGGGCGCAGAAAACCTTTCCAGAAGCGCTTGTACACCACCAGCCCGGTAATCAGCGACACCAGCATCGGCACGCCGAGCAGCGACACCAGATACCAGCCCCAGCTGTAGCCATTGGTGAACGGCACCAGCCACCAGCCATGCAGGGCGCGGGTGAACGCTTTGAAATCAAAGGCCGGCGCGGTGCCCTGGATGACGCCGGTGTACGGATTGACATAGACCGTCAACGAGCGCCCGTCGGGGTAGCTGACTTCGACATCGAGGGCAAAGTGCGACTCGTCCGGACGATTGATGCTCTGCACCAGGGTTTGCGGCTCGGCCTGTTTGATCGCGGCGAGAATCTGGTCGTAGCTAAGTCGCGGCGCATCGTCCGACGGTTGACTGGCGCGCATTTGCGGGTTGGCCAGCCAGACAATCTCCTGGCTGACCACCGCCAGCGTGCCGGTGACACAGACGATCAGCACAAAGAACCAGATCGGCAACGCCAGCCAGCTATGCACCAGGAACCACAGTTTGGAACGGGATTTCTTCGACATGATTGCGCGTCTTGATTGCGGTGGAAGGGGCCGGGCTACGGGCTTCGCAGCACGGAACTCCCCGGGAGGCCGTTCGTGGCTTTTGCCTACGCGAACGGCCTGCATTCCTATAAGACGGATGAGCGAAGAAAATCCCGAAAGCGGATATGAAAGTAAATGTTTCGCAATTACATCGGCAGTGCATTTTTTGCCGGTCGATCCGAGGCAAAAAGCCCTCAGCCTTGGCTGAACATCTCCATCGCACGCTGGCGAATCTGCTCTTCGCTCAGATCCTCTTTGTGCGTGGCGAGAAACCACAGATGGCCGAATGGATCTCTCAGCGTGCCGCTGCGATCACCGTAAAACTGGTCTTTAACCTCGGAGACGCTTTGCGCCCCTGCATCCAGCGCCTGTTGAAAGGCTTGGTCGACATCGGTGACATACAGGTGCAAGCCGATCGACACCGCCTGCTGTGGATTGCTCAACGGCCCTTGGTCGCAAGGCGTGCCGAGCATGATCGCGCTGTCGCCGATGCGCAGCTCGGCGTGGCCGATGTTGCCGTCGGGCATGGTCAGGCGCATGACTTCGCTGGCATTGAAGGCTTTCTTGTAAAAATCGATGGCCTCGGCAGCCTGTTGGATGCCGAGATACGGGGTAATGCTGTGATACCCCTCGGGAATGGGTTTGACGCTCATGACGTTCTCCCTGTTTTTGTTTTCAACAGATGTGGTTACACCGGATTTACCCGGAGCAATCACTATAGAACCGTTCTTGCTGCGCAAATTGTTCGCCGACGAGCAGCGTCATCACTCATCGCGAAAGTGCGGGCCTGGGCCTCGGTCACCGAGCATGTCGCCTTTATTGCGTAACGGACACGCTTCCATGGACAGACAGCCGCAGCCGATGCACCCGGTGAGCTGATCGCGCATCAACGTAAGTTGCCTGATCCGTTCATCGAGCTCGCGCTGCCATTGTTCAGACAGCATTTTCCAGTCCGCCGCCGACGGCGCGCGATCCTGCGGCAGGATCTTCAGCGCTTCGCCGATTTCCGCCAGCGGTATCCCCAGCCGTTGCGCGACTTTGATCAACGCCACCCGGCGCAGGACGGCGCGCGGATAGCGGCGCTGGTTGCCGGCATTGCGCTCACTCTTGATCAAACCTTTGGCTTCATAAAAATGCAGCGCGGTGACCGCGACGCCACTGCGCGCCGCAACCTCGCCCACGGTGAGAGGCTTGTGCACCCGCTCCTTGCTGATCATGCGGAAAATACTCTTGACCTTGACTTAACTAGAGGTTTTACCCTGCAGCTCTTCGGGTCGCAAGGCTCGCTTCAAGATGAGTGGGGGCTTTCCATGAGCAATCGCAGCTTTACCCAATTGATCGAATTCGAAATCGAACCCCGCCAGCAAGCGGCGCTGGTCACGGCACTGGCCACGCAGACCGAGGGGCTGGCCCAGCGTTACGACGGGTTTCTCAGCGCCAGCGTGCAGGCCAGCGACGACGGCCGCCGCGTGCTGAGCTTTTTGCAATGGCAGAGCCGCGAAGCGGGGGAGGCGGCGTTTCGCAGTTTCGAAAGCGGCGAGGAGGATTTCTGGCAATTGATCCGCACCCATCGGGCGAAAACCGTGACCTTCAATTCGTTCCAGGTGCACAGCAGCATTGCCCGCAGCCACGACGACGCGCTGCACTGCCGTTTGCCGGTCAGCCAGTATTAGCGCAAAGCTGATAGCCACTATTGAGAGCGTTGATTTCTGCGCGAGCGTGCCCGGGCGTAGCCTTTCTCCATCGACCCAACATTGCTCGCCAGGACGCTCCCATGAACCGTTTACTGACTGTTTCGCTGATGCTCGCTGTTTCCGTACTCGCCGGTTGTGCCGGCCATGTTTCGCCAGAGCTGCGCCCATACACCGCTGAAGAATCCCGCGAACTGGCGCTGGAAGCGCTGAACCGCAGCGGCTTGTCGTTCGACGAATACCACGCGAAAAAAGCCCAATTGCTCGGCCAGCCGCAGAAGACTTTCGGCTTCGACCAACAGGGTGAGATGAGCGCCGAACGTGCCATACAGCTGCACGGTCGTCCAAGCTGAAAGCAAACTGTACTGCTTGAAGTTTTCCCTAACTGTCCGTGGGTTTGCCGGGCCGTGTGGGATAGGGTCAACAGCTGAATGACCCTGGATGGACTGCCTCGATGAACCTCTCGCTTGATCTGCTGTTGGGCTTTGCCCTGTTTGCCTTTGTCACCTCGATCACACCGGGGCCTAACAACACCATGTTGCTGGCGTCCGGAGTGAATTTCGGTTTCAACCGCACCATTCCACACATGCTCGGCATCAGCTGCGGCTTCTTCCTGTTGGTGGTAGCGGTGGGCTTCGGCCTTGGCGCGGTGTTTCAGGCCTATCCGGTTCTGTATACGGTGCTGCGTTATGTCGGCGCCGCGTATCTGTTGTATCTGGCGTGGAAGATCGCCCACTCCGGCCCGGTCGGCGACAGTGCCCACGGCGAGGCGAAACCGATCAGCTATCTGGGCGCCGCGGCGTTCCAGTGGGTCAATCCCAAGGCGTGGATCATGGCCATCGGTGCCATCAGCACGTACACGCCGATGCAGGGTTATTTCTATAACGTCGTGATCATCGCGGCGGTGTTCGCCATCATCAACCTGCCCAGTGTCGGCCTGTGGGCGGCGTGCGGCACGCTGTTGCGCAATGTGCTGAAAGATCCGCGCTGGTTGCGCGTGTTCAATTGGGGCATGGCGGCGCTGTTGGTGATCTCGCTGTATCCGTTACTTCTCGAAAGCTTTCACTGACGCATTGCTTCAATCGCCGGCCCGATGCCTGTTAAGCTCGGTTTCAGGAGCGTTCCTACGCACTTTTAAATGAAGCCCTACTTCTTTAACGGCATCCGATCAGGTATTGATGACGCTCTCGAACCCATGCACAGCTCACGAGGCTGTGCATCGTCGTTTGCAGACACGAGCCTCCTGATCCCGGAACACGCTCTGCGAGTCCTTTATGAACACATGTCCGTTGTATTTCGATTACGCCGCCACCACCCCGGTGGACGAGCGGGTCATCCAGGTGATGATCGAATGTCTGGGTTTTCACGGTAACTTCGGTAACCCGGCGTCCAGCTCCCACGCTTTCGGCCAGCAGGCCCGGCAGACGGTCGAGCAGGCACGCCGGCAAGTCGCCGATCTGGTCGGCGCGCAGCCTGAGCAGATTGTCTGGACCTCCGGAGCCACTGAATCCAACAACCTCGCTCTCAAAGGCGTCGCTCAGGCCCGTGGCGTTTTCGGCGGGCACATCATTACCAGTCAGATCGAACACAAGGCCATTCTCGACACCGCGCGGCAATTGCAGGACTCGGGCATTGCCGTGACCTATCTGGTACCGGACGCCCAAGGCTTGATCACGCCGCAAGCGGTCAGCGAAGCGATGCGTGACGACACTTTTCTGGTGTCGCTGATGCTGGTCAACAACGAGTTGGGCACGGTCAACGATGTCCAAGCGATTGGCGAAGTGGTGCGCAGTCGGCAGGCGTTGTTTCATGTGGATGCGGCGCAAGGCGCGGGCAAGGTCGCGATCGATCTGAGCCGCTGGCCGGTGGATCTGATGTCGTTTTCCGCACACAAACTCTACGGCCCCAAAGGCATCGGCGCTTTGTATGTCGGCCCGCAGGCGCAGCAACGCTTGCAGGCACAGATCCACGGTGGCGGTCATGAAGGTGGCCTGCGCTCCGGAACCCTGGCGACTCATCAGATTGCCGGGATGGGCGCTGCTTTCGCTTTGGCCGCCGACGCATTCGATGAAGAGAAAAAATCCATCATCGCTTTGCGCGAACGCTTGCTCGAACAGCTTTTGAAGTTGCCCGGCGTGCGCCTCAATGGCAGTGCCTCGCAACGTATTCCGCACACCCTGAGCCTGACCTTCAGCGAGGGCGAGTTCAACAGCGCCGCATTGAGCCATTCGATCGCGTTTTCCGCGACGTCGGCGTGTAATTCCGCAAGTAATGCGCCGTCCCACGTGCTGCTCGCGCTCGGACACGATGCGCGGCTGGCGGGGCGCACCATTCGCTTGAGCCTCGGGCGGTTTACCACCGTCGAGGATGTCGACAAGGCCGTTGACCTGATCACAACCGCCTGCGCCAGTGCCCCGGCATTCTGGGCGACAGGGCTCTAAACAGCAGACGCTTTCCATGGCCGCGAAGGCTACGAACAATAACGATGACGCGATTAGCAGGAGACATGATGAGTTCCCACACCTTGACCGAAGGATCGGTGCCTCAGCGCCTGGCGCATACCCGTGAACTGATGCGCCGCGAAGGCATCCATGCGCTGCTGGTGCCGTCCGCCGACCCGCATCTTTCGGAATACCTGCCGGGTTACTGGCAGGGCCGGCAATGGCTGTCGGGTTTCCACGGTTCGGTCGGTACGCTGATCGTCACTGCGGATTTCGCCGGTGTGTGGGCCGACAGTCGTTACTGGGAACAGGCGACGAAAGAGCTCAACGGCAGCGGCATCGAACTGGTCAAGCTGCAACCGGGGCAGCCGAGCCCGCTGGACTGGCTGGCGGAGCAAACCCTCGAGGGCGGCGTGGTTGCCGTGGATGGTGCGGTAATGGCGGTGGCTTCGGCGCGCACACTGAGCAGCAAGCTCGAGGCACGCGGTGCTCGCCTGCGCACCGATATCGACCTGTTGCAGGAAGTCTGGCGTGATCGCCCGAGCCTGCCGAACGCGCCGATCTATCAGCATCTGCCGCCGCAAGCGACCGTCAGCCGTGGCGAGAAACTCGCGAAATTGCGCGAAACCTTGCAAGAGCGTGGCGCCGATTGGCACTTCATCGCCACCCTGGATGACATCGCCTGGCTGTTCAACCTGCGTGGTGGTGATGTCTCGTTCAATCCGGTGTTTGTTTCGTTCGCCTTGATCAATCAGCAACAGGCCACGCTGTTTGTGGCGCTGAGCAAGGTCGATGCCGATCTGCGCGCGGTACTGGAGCAGGATGGCGTGACGCTGCGTGACTACAGCGAAGTGGCCGATGCGTTGCGTGCTGTGCCGAGCGGCGCGAGCCTGCTGGTCGATCCGGCGCGAGTGACCACGGGGTTGCTGGATAACCTGGACAGTGGCGTGAAACTGGTCGAGGGTCTCAACCCGACTACGTTGGCCAAATCGCAGAAAAGCGAAGCCGACGCTCAACACATCCGTAAAGCCATGGAGCAGGATGGCGCGGCGTTGTGCGAATTCTTTGCCTGGCTGGAATCGGCATGGGGGCGCGAGCGCATCACCGAACTGACCATCGACGAGAAACTTACCGTTGCCCGTGAGCGTCGTCCCGATTACGTTTCGCTGAGCTTCAACACGATTGCCGCGTTCAACGCCAATGGCGCGATGCCGCACTATCACGCTACCGAAGAGGAGCATGCGCTGATCGAGGGTGATGGTCTGTTGCTCATCGATTCCGGTGGTCAATACCTCGGCGGTACCACAGACATCACGCGCATGGTCCCGGTGGGTACGCCGACCCAGGAGCAGAAACAGGATTGCACGCGCGTGTTGAAAGGCGTGATTGCGCTGTCGCGGGCACGATTCCCGAAAGGCATTCTGTCGCCGCTGCTGGACGCCATCGCTCGTGCGCCGATCTGGGCTGACAACGTCGACTACGGTCACGGCACCGGTCACGGCGTGGGCTATTTCCTCAACGTTCACGAAGGTCCGCAAGTGATCGCTTATCAAGCGGCACCGGCACCGCAGACGGCGATGCAGCCGGGGATGATTACCTCGATCGAACCCGGCACTTATCGCCCGGGCCGCTGGGGCGTGCGCATCGAGAACCTGGCGATGAACCGCGAGGCCGGCAGCAGCGAATTCGGCGACTTCCTCAAGTTCGAAACCCTGACGCTGTGCCCGATCGATACCCGCTGCCTGATTGCTGACCTGCTGACCCACGAAGAAAAGCAGTGGCTCAATGCTTATCACAGCGAAGTACGCGAGCGTCTGAGTCCGTTGTTGGATGGCGCGGCGCTGAGCTGGCTGAACGAGCGCACTGTGGCCATTTGATCGATTTGCCCAAGGCGCCGCTCGCGGTGCCTTGGGTCTCGGCTTCAATCCTGGCGCAATGCCTCTTCTACGAAGTCGAGTCGATCCTGACCGAAGAACAACTGATCGCCAATGAACATGCTGGGGGCACCGAAAACGCCGCGCTTGATGGCGGCTTCGGTGTTTTCCTTAAGTGCGGCTTTTACTGATTCATCGTTGGTCAGCGCCATTATCTCTTGGGGGTCGAAGCCGTTTTCAGTCAGCACGGCGGCAACGGTTTGCGGATCGTTGAGGTTACGGCCTTCGACCCAAAGCGCCTTGAACAGGCAATCGACGAACTCGGCGAAACGCTGCGGCTGGCGCATCTGCAAGCCAGTGACGGCACGCATCAGTATCAGCGTGTTGATTGGAAAGTGCGGATTGAATCTGAGCTGTACGCCGTAGCGTTTGGCGAAGCGATCGAGGTCCTGAAACATGTAGCGGCCCTTGGCCGGAATCATTGCCGGCGAAGCGTTGCCGGTGGCTTTGAACACGCCACCCAACAGCATCGGGATGTAGATCAGTTCGCTCTGGGTATCGGCGCAGATTTTCGCTAGCTGGGTGTGCGCCAGATAGGTGGTGGGGCTGCCGAGGTCGAAATAGAATTCCACGGTTTTCGTCATGATCAAATCGCTCTCTTATTGTTGTAATGAGGGGGGAGGGCTTACCAGCGTTCGTTCCATGGGCGCAGGTCCAGCTCGAAGGTCCAGGCATCCCGTGGCTGACTGTGCAGATACCAATAGTTTTCAGCGATGTGCCCTGGATCGAGAATGCCGTCCTGATCCTTGGTCGCGTATTTCTCGGGAAAGCTGTCGCGGATGAAGTCGGTATCGATCGCACCATCAACTACGACGTGGGCGACATGAATGTTCATCGGCCCCAACTCTCTCGCCATGCTTTGCGCCAGTGCGCGGATGCCGTGTTTGGCTCCGGCGAAAGCGGCAAATCCAGAAGCACCGCGCAGCCCGGCCGTGGCACCAGTGAACAGAATCGTGCCGCGCTGCCGAGTGACCATGCGCTTGGCCACTTCACGGGCATTGAGAAAACCGGAGAAGCAGGCCATCTCCCAGATCTTGAAATATTTGCGCGCGGTTTCTTCGAGAATGCTGCAAGGCACGTTGGCGCCGATGTTGAAGACAAAGGCCTCAATCGGGCCGACGCGGGTTTCGATGTCTTCGATCAAGGCGATGACGTCTTCTTCCTTGCGCGCATCGCAGGCAAAACCATGGGCCTCACCGCCATCAGCGATGATTGCGTCAACCAGAGGCTGCAATTTGTCGGCGCTGCGCCGGGTCACACAGGCTATAAATCCCTCACTGGCAAAGCGCTTGGCAATGGCCCCGCCCGTGGCATCACCGGCCCCGACAACCAACACGACCTTCTTGTTATTCATGGGTGAATCCCTTTGGGTTAACGATCGTTTAGTTAACGAACGTTATGCTAGGATTCGGGCAGCGTCAAGGCGATCTACTTCAGGAGATGACATGCGTTATTCGGCCGGACACAAATCGGAAACCCGCGAACGATTGCTGCAAAGCAGCGCGCTGTCGGCAAAGAAATCGGGGTTTTCCACGGTGGGCGTGGATGGCCTGATGAAAGCCATCGGTTTGAGTGGCGCCGCGTTCTACAGCCACTTTTCATCCAAGGATGCGTTGTTCGCTGCCATCGTCGAGCGAGAGTTGAGTGAAAGTCTTGAGCGCCTTGGTGGCCAGGGCGGTGCAGATCGGCAGCGGCTGGAGCGTTGTCTGAAGCAGTACCTGAGCATGGCCCACGTCGAGCAACCCGAGGCCGGTTGCGCGCTGCCGACATTGGGCGCGGAGATTGCCCGTGCCGATGTATTGGTGCGTGAGCAGGCTGAAGAATGGATCTGCCGCCTTCAGCAGGGCTGGGCCGAGATACTGGAAAGCGAGAGTCTGGCCTGGTCGGTGCTGTCGCAATGCGTGGGTGCATTGGTGGTCGCGCGGATGCTGGCAACACCGGACGTGCAGCGTACGGTGTTGCGCTCGAGTCACGAGGAAATTACACGTCAGCTCGCTTTGCCGCGAGCCGAGTAGTTATTTGCAGATGACGATCATGCTGCGGCTGGTATAACCGGCGGGGTTCAGGCCGAACGGATAATCGCCAGGTTCTTCTACGGTGTCCCCGGATTTGGCGATCACCTTGTAACCCTTGGGCGCGCAGGAATTGGCGGCGCTGGTGTAGCACTTGTCCCATGAGGATGAAAGTCCGGAACAGTTGATGTGCAGCCCCTTCTTGCCGCGTTTGACCTGGGTTTCCGAGGTCGCTGCGCAACTCGCGATCGCCAGCAGGGCGATCAATAGCAAAATTCGTTTCATTACCATCCTTAATAGCGGCCGCGAGTCTGGTGCTCGGGTCTGCCTGTATTCGCTCGCGTTTGCAGCGTTGTGCCGTCCTTTGCGAAAAAATCCATGCCTGGCGATGGGTTACGAAGCTAAACATGGCCTAAATGAGCGCCAATTACCAGACCCCACTTTCTATAACGCTTCAGTCGGCCGCGACAGCAGGCTTTGCTCCGCTGCCCATGGTCATGGTTGCGCCCACTGACGCCAGAATAATGCACAGGATGGCCAGCCATTGTGACAATGAAAGGTATTCCTGGAGAAAAAGCAGACCTGACAATGCTCCGAAGGCCGGTTCGATACTCATGAGCGTGCCGAAGGTGCGCGCGGGCATACGCGTCAGGGCGACCATCTCCAGGGTATAGGGCAGGGCGGTGGACAGAATGGCGACGCCGATAGCGATCGGAATCAGCGATGGTGTAAGCAGCGCAGCGCCGGCATGAACAATGCCGATCGGCGCCACGAACAGCGCGGCGATCATCACGCCGAGGGCTGCCGTCGTCACCCCGTTGTCGGCGCCGGCCTTTTGCCCGAACAGAATGTACAGCGCCCAGCACACTCCGGCGCCCAGCGCATAACCCGCTCCGACCAGATCAATGCCGGCAGTGGTTGCCCCGGTAGGTATCAATAGAAGCAAGCCGGCCGCAGCAAGCGCAATCCATACAAAATCGATGGCGCGGCGAGAGGCATATATAGCTACAGCCAGAGGGCCGGTGAATTCCAGCGCAACGGCGATGCCCAGCGGCACTGTGCGCAGCGACATATAAAAGAGGAAGTTCATTCCACCCAATGCCATTCCGTAGACGATGACGGTACGAAGAGACTTGGCGGTCAGCTTTGCACGCCATGGGCGCAGTATCAGTAGCATGATCACGCTGGCAAAGATCAAGCGAAGAGTGGTTGTTCCTTGTGCGCCGATGATGGGGAACATGCTTTTGGCCAGAGAAGCGCCCGACTGGATGGACGCCATGGCTATCATGAGCAGGCAAACCGGAAACAATGTGGAAGCAAGGGAGCGAGGTTGATCATTCATTGCGCGGCAGCATCCAAGGCAAAAACACAGTATTGTTGTGGTAGTGGGCAATATACTGCGCATTGGATGGGGGCGCGTCTATATATAGAAAGCGTTTTTGCTGATTTGAAAGAAAAGCGAAATTAACGGTTGACGGCAGATTCCAGAGGTCTATAATTCGCCCC